>JBOGKX010000203.1:0-51878 GCA_050746125.1 Terriglobales bacterium
CCGCAGCGTCAAGCGCGCGCCGCCGCTCGCCGTGGCCGCGGCGGGCGCGTTCTCCGGGCCGAATCGAATGACGACCGACCCGGCTTGCATTTGCTCATCCTCGCGCGCCGTCTGGGCGCTAATGCGCACCCGCCCCGTCATTTGCAGCGCCGTCGCTGCCAGGTTGGCTTGGCTGAGCGGATCGGCGCGCCGCCGCCGGCCCCGGCCCGGCCGCGGCCGCAGCTCCAGCAGCGCCTGATCCGCTCGCGCCGCGAACGCGCGCCCGGCTTCGCGCTCGCGCGCCTCGACGCCGCCAGTCGCGCGCGCCGCCCGCACCGAGTAGTCGGGACGCAACTGTAGGACGATTTCTCCGGCGCGCAGCCGGCGCGAGCCGCTCACCAGGCGCGGCTGCTCGGACAAGATAATGCGGCTGAGCGGGCGGTCGAGCAGGGCCGAGCCGGCGGTGATTTCGAGCGGGGGCTGTCCCGGCCGCGTCCATGACAAATGCACGTGGCCGGAGAGTGTGATTTGATCGGTTTCGGTCTCGAGATGGGCGCGGTCGGCGCCGCCGCTGGCGTCCAGATATTTGAAATCGAGGCCGCCGGTGACGTCGCCCGATCCCGATTTGGCGTTAAAGGTCAGGTTGCGCGCGGCGACGTGCACGGGATTATGGACTTCTTCCGGCGGCGCGGCCGGGGCGTTCAGCGCGCCCGCCGGCAATTCTCCCTCGAGGTCGATGTGCACCAGGCTTTGCGCCCGCACCAAACCGGTGCGCGGCTCATAGTCGAAGGCTCCGCCGTAGATTTGATCCACGTGGCGGCCGTCGGGATCGAACAAGTCGAGCTGCACGTCGTGCAGGGCGACGCGGTCGCGGTCCTTATATTGCGTGGCCAGCCCCGCCTGGAGCCGAAACAGCATGCGGCCGCGGACCGAGCGGGAAAGCACGAATCCCTGCGCCGTGCGCTGGATGGAAAGGCTGACCGGCGCCACCCGCGGCGGAGCCGCGCGGCGGCGCAAAGCGTAGCTGACCAGCACCACCAAGGCGGCGGCGACGAGCAGGCCGGCTAGCACCAGCCGTGTGCGCGACCAGCGATCGCGAGGCGGAGCCAGCGGATGCGGAGGATTGGGCACCTAATTTTTAGTCTATGGTAGCCCTAGCGAAAGGGAGTGGCCAGCGTCGAGTCAACGCTGTTCCCTGCCGGTAACGGCCGTTCGCTGGCGTTTTTTCGCCCTTCCCCGCCCGCGACGGTGACAAGGGCCCGCGCCCCGGCGGAAACTGTTATGCGGATTTGCATGCGCCGCCGATACTCCAAACCATTTTCCCGCCGCCTGCGCGAATGGCGCGGCGTGGCCAAGGCGCTGCTCTCGACCGCGCACCCGATCCAAGTGCATATGGTGCCCATGCGGCGCTGCAACTTGGCTTGCGCTTACTGCAACGAATTCGACGACGTCTCGCAGCCGGTGCCGCTGGCCGAGATGGAACGTCGCGTCGCCAAGCTCGGCGAACTCGGCGCCAGCCTGATCACCATCAGCGGCGGCGAGCCGCTAATGCATCCGGATTTGGACGGGATTATCCGCGCCATCCGCCGCCAAGGCGCGCTGGCGGGGCTGATCACCAATGGCTATCTCCTGGTGGCCGAGCGCATCGAGCGGCTCAACCGCGCCGGGCTCGACTACCTGCAAATCTCGATCGACAACGTGCAGCCCGACGAGGTTTCGAAAAAGAGCCTCAAAGTCCTCGACCGCAAGCTGGAGCTGCTGGCCGCGCATGCCCGCTTCGACGTCAACATCAACTCCGTCTTGGGCGCGGGCGTGAAGCATCCCGAGGATGCGCTGACCATCGCCCGGCGCGCCGTGGAGCTCGGCTTCATCACCACCGTTGGGGTGATTCACGACGGCCGCGGCCAGCTGCGGCCGCTGAGCGAGCGCGAACAGGCCATCTACCAGGACGTCAAACGGCTGGGCAAAACCCACTTCGCGCGCTTCCACCGCTTTCAGGACGATATTGCCGCGGCTCGCGCCCACGATTGGCGCTGCCGGGCCGGGGCGCGCTATCTGTATGTTTGCGAGAACGGCTTGGTGCACTACTGCTCGCAGCAGCGCGGCTACCCCGGCGTGCCGCTGCTCACCTACACCCGCGCTGACGTGCGCCGCGAGTACCAGACCGCCAAGGCTTGCGCGCCCTACTGCACGGTTGCCTGCGCGCATTACACCTCCGTGCTCGACGCCTGGCGCCATCCCCAGCGGCTCAGCCCAGCGCCGCTTCCGGAGAGCGCTCCCGCCGCCGCCCCCGAGTTAGTGCAGATCGGCTCCGACCCCTCGTAGCGCCGCCGGCGCCGAGCGCAGTCCGGCGAACGCGCCCACGATCGCCGCCACCACCAGAATCGCGATGCCGGCGGCGTAGCCGGGCTTCATCACCATGATCAGCATCACGCCCAGCACCAGCACCGTCGGCAGATAGTGCACCGCCCGCAGGTAGGGGGCGCGCACCGCGGCGGCAAAGTCGGCGGGCACCGCCCCTTCGGCTGGCAGCCGCGCGGCCACCGCCCGCAGGCGCTTGCCCGCCGTCCCGCCGAGGCCCTCGACCACGATGAGGCCGAGGATCGAGAGGACGATCCAGGGCCGCGTCCAACTCCATCCCGCCTGCGTCAAATAGGCGCCGGTGAGGAGCAGCGCCAGCCCGATCCATGGCATCGCCCGGCCGCCCTCGCCGATCATGCCGCAGGCGGCGCGCGCCTCGCCGCTCGAGCCGGCCCGCCACAGCCGCTTCACCCCGGCATGGATCTGATTGGCGAACCAAAATGCCGCCACCACCGCCGTCAAATGGAGGAAGAGTCCGAAGGCATACCAAGACATGCGGCTCATTCTAACAACACGGGGGCGTGGCGGGCGGCGAGGATGCCGCCGCCCGTGCTACCGTGAAGCCGTGGACGCGCGGGCGCGTAGCTCAGAGGACTAGAGCATCCGCCTTCTAAGCGGACGGTCGCAGGTTCGAATCCTGCCGCGCCTGCCAATCGAATGAACAACTTGCAAGCGCACCGCGAGCGAAGCGGCGCTCAGAGTCGGGCCCTCGCTACCTCGCCGTCAACAGCGCCCTCGGAACCGGGTCGCCCCAATGACGGGGGCCGCCGCCGGTGGCAGTTTAGTGCGCTTTAGCAGAGGGGGCGAGCCTCACGTTCAGGCGAATCTTCTCGCCCGGGTAGGCAGTGAGTGTAAAATTCGCGGGGCTGATAGCCTGGCGCCCATACCCTCAGCTCGAGCGCGCGACGCGATGGCAGAGCCAGAGTGTACGGCGTCGCGAGGCCGGTCTGGAGCCAATCGGACGGTGAATCGTGGAGCGCGAGTCGAAATGTTGCACTCGCAATCGGCTTGCCGGAACGTGCGTCGCGCACGTCTCCAAACACCATGCCCGCTTTGGGGCCGAGGATGACCGTGACGGTCGCGACCGGGCGCGAGGGCGTAAGGTCCGCCCTGGGGGGTGCGTGCGCTGCGTACATCGCGTGGTACCACGTGCCAGGATAGCCGGCCTGTTTTTTGCCGGCGTAGACGACATAGGTCCCGAATGGCAATTTATCGATTGCAAATTCGCCGGCTCGGTCTGAGAGCACGAAACGCAGCATATAGCCGACAAAAGCTCCGGCGCCGGTCGGCAGGGCGGTGACTTTGGCCCCAGCGAGTGCCTTGCCGTGCTCGTCCAGCACTCGTCCCTTTATCGTGCCTTTTATCGTGCCTTTTGGCCCCGGCGGTAGATTACCGATCGCCAGGGAGGCGAGCGCGAAGACCGTCAGCATCCATGCAACTACCTGCTTCATCGCAGCTCGCACAGTTCAACTAGGTACCGATTGAGAATAGAGCAGGAAAGCTGTGTTGTTTCCGAGCGTGGCGCTCGTCGCAACGCTGATCGTCAGCGTGATGCTCGCACTACATTGGCCTGACGGCGGCGAGCGCGGTATTGTCGCTGCTGAACGTCGCCTCGTCGCTGAGATCCTCGATTACTCCGTCGCAGCCCTCCGCCTGGTAGCCGGCATCGCTTATTTCTGTTTCGGCACAGGCCAGAGGCGTATCTCGAGCTTGCGTCGCTCGCCGGAGGCAAGCCGGAGCCGTGCCTGCCAGGGCTGATAGCCAGGCATCTCCACTCGGAAAAATACAGCGCGCCCGGGAGGGAACAACACAGTACAGCAGCCCTGGGACCCGCTCTCGCCGACCCTGGGGTTGCCCACCAGCGACATGGCGAATGCGATGTACGGAAGCGGCGCGCCCGTCACTGCGTCTATCAGCTTCAAATCTAGTGCGCCCGCCCTCGGCCCGAGCCGGACTATCACCCGAGCAAGCGGGTTCGAGGGGGATAGGACAGCAACCGGCGCCGGCGGTTCGCCGTATAGGGAGCTGTTCATGCCGAAGGAGTTCGGGGACTGATCGCTGACCTTTTGCGCGATCACGGCATATTTGCCCCAACTCAGAAGGGTCATTCGAAAGCGCCCGTTCGCGTCCGTCTCGGCCTCGGGCGCGGCCGTGCCGAGCGCCACGCCCATCTGGAGCGCGTTCACCCTGGCGCTTGGCAAGGGGCGCCCACCCTCGCCCAGGACGATGCCCTCAATCACGCCCTGCGGTAGCCGAGCCGGCGACCGAACCGGCCATCCAATCATGGCAGCAGCGGCCCACAGCAATGCAATGCCGCCAGCCCTGTAGCTCATTGATGCTGCTTTCTTGGTCCGAAGCCGAACTGTCGCAAAGCGTGCGCGGCAGCGATATACGCGGCCGCTTGGCATTCTCCGCAAGCGCCTTAAACGGCAGAAGTGGAGCTACCGATCGGCCTTCGCGGCTGGGCCGATCAGCGGCCGCTACGACTCTTGCCCGCGGACCTTCTTGACGTCGATGCCGTGCCGTTTGATCTTCTGATTGAGCGTTGAAAGGGGAATCTGGAAGCGCTCGGCGGCGTCCGTTTGCCGCCCGTGCGTCTGTTCCAACATGTCGAGAATGATGCGCTTCTCGAAGTCGTCCACGATCTCAAACAGAGTGGCGCCGGCACGCTCGCCGCTGCCGCGCGGCGCCCAGCCGGCCCAGGAAGGCGGCCGCCCGACCAGCGAATCGGGCAGAAGATCCGGGCCGATCAGCGTATCGGTAGACAGCACGACGGCGCGCTCGATCACGTTTTCCAGCTCGCGAACATTGCCCGGCCAGTTGTAGTCGAGCAGATAGCGCAGCGCCTCGGCGTTCATCTTGCGCGGCGCCAGGCCGTTTTCCCGCGAATACTTGAGCAAGAAGAAATCGACCAGCAGGGGCACGTCTTCGCGCCGCTCGCGCAGCGAGGGCAGCTTGACGGTGATGACGTTCAGGCGATAGTAAAGATCCTCGCGGAACTTGCCTTCCGTGACCAGGCGTTGCAAATCCACGTTGGTGGCGGTGATGACGCGCGCATCCACCTGGATTTCCTCCACGCCCCCCAAGCGCATGAAGCGCCGGTCCTGCAAGACGCGCAAGATCTTGGCCTGCGTCTCGAGCGACATGTTGCCGATCTCGTCGAGGAAGATGGTGCCGCGGTCGGCGACTTCGAAAAGCCCCTTCTTGGGCGCGATCGCGCCGGTGAAGGCGCCCCGCACGTGCCCGAAGAGGGTGCTCTCGAGCAGGTCGGTGGGCATGCCGCCGCTATTGACCGGCACGAAGGCGTGGTCGGCGCGCGCGGAATGCGCGTGAATGGCCTTGGCGATCAGTTCCTTGCCCGTGCCGCTCTCGCCTTGCAGCAGCACCGTCGAGCGGCTCGGCGCGACTTGCGCCACCAGATCGAAGACGCGCAGCATCGGCTCGCTCTTGCCGACGATGTTCTCGTAGCTGTAGCGCTGTTTCAGCGCCCGTTTGAGGTGCAAATTCTCCTGCTCGACCCGCGACGCGCTCATGGCGGCGGCGACATCGGCCAGCAGCTTTTCGTTGTTCCAGGGCTTTTGCAGGAAATTGCGGGCGCCCTTCTGGATCGCCGCCACCGCCATCTCCACCGTGGCGTAGGCGGAGATCATGATCACCGGCGTGGCGGCGATGGCTTGCAGTTTTTCCAGCACCTCCAGGCCGCCCGCGCCCGGCAAAGCCACGTCGAGCAGGACCAAATCGAAGTAGGCGCGCTGAAACAGCTCGCAGCCCTCTTCGCCGCTGGCCACCGCCTCGACTTCGAAGCCCTCGAAGCGCAGCAGCGCGTCCAGGCTTTCGCGAATGGCGACTTCGTCGTCGATCACCAAGATGCGGCCGCAGCCGGCGCCCGGGCTCGAGCCCGGCGCGCGCCGTGCCAAGGCGGATTCGCGCGGTACGGCGGCGGTGGATGAAGCTTCAGGCATGGACGGCCCGGCGCGCGGCCGGAAATTCAAGATGGAAGCAGGCGCCCTGGCCGGGCTCGCTGGCCACGCGGATGCTGCCCCCGTGTTCTTGAATGATCCCATAAGTCACGGAAAGCCCCAAGCCGGTGCCCGAGGCCAAGCCGTCGTGCCGTGAGCGATCCGGCGACTTGGTGGTGAAGAAGGGGTCGAAAATGCGATCCCGGGCCTCGGGCGCGATGCCCGGCCCGGTGTCGGCGACGATCACCCGCACCCGCTCGCCTTCTTGGGCGGTGGTCAGGCGCAGCGTGCCGCCGCCCGCCATGGCATCGCGGGCATTGAGCACTAGGTTCAAGAAGACCTGCTGCAGGCGGCCGCCGTCGCCGGCAACAGCCGGCAATTCGGAATTCAGCTCGGTCACGACGCTAATGCCGGCGCTGCGCAGCGGATGCTCGACCAGCGCCAGCGTGTCGGTCACGACCTGGTTCAAATCCAATTCGCTCCAGGAACCGGCGCCGGTGCGGGAGAAATTGAGCAAGCTGCCGACAATCTCCGCGGCGCGGAACGTCTGCCGGGTGATGCGCTCGACCAGCGGCGCGCGCGGATCGCCGGCGGGCAGTTGCTTGGCCAGCAGTTGGCTGTAGTTGGAGATGACGGCCAATGGCGTATTGACTTCGTGCGCGACGCCGGCGGCCAACAGCCCGATCGAGCTGAGCCGCTCGGCCTGCGCCAGCCGCTGCTCGAGCTCGACGCGGGCGGTGATGTCGTCGATGAGCACGATACGGCCCACCACTTCGAACTGCCGCGTCACGAGCGGCGCCAAGGCCAGATTGACGACGCGGGCGCCGCCCAGTTCGAGGCGGAACTTATAGAGATTGGCCACCCCCGGCTCGGCTCGCAAGCGGTAGTATTCGCGCGCGAACTCCCGCCCCAGCAACTCGCCGATCGGCCGCCCCAGCGCGCCCGCTCGCGGTAGGCCGGTCAGGCTCTCCATCTGCGCGTTCCAGCTTTCGATGCGGTCGTCGCGGCCCACCGCCGCCACTCCGACCGCCACGCTTTCGACGATGTTTTCGTTGAATTCCTTGAGCCGCTCGTATTCGCGCGCCTGCCGCCGCAAGGTCTCGTAGAGGCGGGCGTTTTCGACCGCCACCGCCAGCGAGCTAGCCAGCGTTTCGACCAGTTCCAGGTCCTCGCTGGTCAGCAAGTCGCCGCTGCTCGTGCGTCCCAAGCCCAGCCATGCCACCGCGCGCCCCTGGATCCGGCAAGCCACGTAATAATGCAAATCGAGCTTCGCCAGCGCGGCGCGATCCGGCTCCGGGCAAGACAAAACGTGCGCCGGATTTTCGAAAAAGCGCCCGGACGCCGCCTCGGCCCCCGCGGCCGGCTCCAGGCAGCCGCCGGTGAGCCGCACCGTCTCGACCTCGCCGAGCGGCGCCATACCCTTGCCGCGCGCCACGAAAAACGTCTCGCCCTCCGGCTCGCGCAAGAAAACCGCCACCCGCGCCAGCGAAAGCGTCGTAGCCAGCCGCTCGACGACCTTGGCCAGCATCGGCTCGAGCTCCGGCTCCGCGCTCATCTGCCGCCCGAATTCGATCAGCGTGCGGCGATAATCGTAGCGCTCGCGATAGAAGAGCCGGTCGAGCCGCTCTTGCAGCCAGTTCTTCACCGGCTCGAAGAGCAAGGCGGTAATCACGATGGCCAGAATCCAGCCCGCCGCGCCCAGGCTCGGCGCGCGCTGGTGAATCAGCGCTGCCGCCAGGCCGATGGCGCCGAAATAGACGGCGGCGATGGCCATCGCGGCCAGACTATAGACGATGCCGCGACGGAAGATCACGTCCACGTCCATGAGCCGGTAGCGGAGCACGGCGTAGCCGAGCGTCAGGGGAATCAGCGCCAGCGCCAGCACTCCCAGCGTGCTCCAGCGTGGCAGCTCCACGCCACTCAAGTAGGGCACGACGTAGAGGGCCAGAAACGGCACCAGCGCCAGCGTGGCGCCGCGCGTGATCCATTTCATTTGCTGCCGCAGCATCACCGTGCCCGCATGACGCAGGGTGTGAAAGAAGGCGAGCGTGCCCAGCACGAAGGCGGCGGTGAAGAGCGCGTAGGGAATGCGGTCGAGCGCCAGCTGTAGCGCCGTCGCCGGCACGGCCGCTTCCAGCGCGCCCGCGGCCACCGCCGCTTGCAGCAGCAGGAAAGCCGCCGCCGGCAGGTAGAGCAGCGCCGCCAGGCCGGGCCGCCGCTGCAATACCCCCTTGCGGCGCGGAAAGACCAGCGCGAAGTGCAAGAACAGGCAGGGCGCTAGCAGCAGGGCGATTTCGTTCGACCAAAACACCGTCCAGTCGAAGGAATTCAGCTTGCCGGTGAAATGGAATGAGTAGAGAACGAATGACGCCAGGCAGAACAGATAAAAATGGACCGCCTTGCGCGCCGTGCGGCGGCGCAAGATGACGAATAAGCCGATCGCCAAATACAACAGCCCAACCAGGTCTTCGATCAAAAAGCGGCCCCAGTGCCCCGCCGCTTCCGCCACCTCCACTGCAAACACCCGCAGCTGGCCGTTGCGCAGCACCGCGTAAGGTAGCGTTCCCCCGGCGCCGGCGGAAAACACCGCTCGCTGCAACTGCTCGGGCTCGGTAATCGGCTGCCCTCCCACGCCCACCAGCAAGTCGCCGGGGCGAATTCCGGCGTGCCAAGCCGCGCCCGACGGCTTGACGCGGCTGGCCAGCAAGCCCTGCGGCGTGGACGCCCAAAAGGCGTTATCGCTCGGCGCATTGTAGAGCCGTTGCTGCCGCATGCTCAATGCGCCAAATGTCGCCAGCGCCAAAGTCAGCAGCGCCAGACCCAGCTCTTGGAAGCGAATTGGCGCCTTAAGCGTCATTGGCAGCTCGCTGCTCGTTCCGTCAGCAATCGGCTTGCCAATAGCCTTGTGGGGGGCCACGCTAAACCATGGCGATTTTCCCCGCTCCCCGCGGCTTCTCGCCGCCACCAGAGCCGATTATGAAAATCCGTAGATTCGGTCCACGAATCCATAGGCCAAATCATCCTCTGCCGCAATCCGCAACGCTCGGACCGCGGCCTCCGGCCCTTTAAAAGTTGAAGCTTAGCCCTCCTCGGAAGGATCGCGCCGCCTGAATCAGGTATAGCAGGTGGCCATCCGCGCTCATAACCGGGATGTAACCCTGCGCCAGCAGGTTGTGGAACTCCGCCAGGGCTTCGACGCGATTGCCGCCAAACGCGAAATGCGGCAGCGGCTGCCGCAAGGTGATATTCGCGAAGGAATCGCTCTGATCGCTGGAATCGTCGTAAGGATCGACAGGCGTGGCGCTGACCCCATTTAGCCAGCGATAGCTGCACGCCACCCGCGTGTGGGTGACCGGCACGACGCCGGCTACCTTGAAGGTCACGGCCTGGCGACGCTGCTCGGCCAAAAGCGAAGCAAAATGTCCGTCACGTAGTTTGCCCGGTCGTGGCGCCAGGATCGGACTGTTCGCCCAGGCCACCGTGGCGCGCAAGGTGTCGGTCAGGCGCCGTTGATATTCCAGGCGCGCCCCCAAGCCGCCATAATTGCCGCCGTCGGCGCTAAAAGTGTCATTAAACGAATCGGGCAGCAGGTTCCCAGTCGCCAGATCCGCCGCTTGCGCACCGTTGCCGGCGACCACGGCGTGCGCGAAATGGTCCGCGAACGCCGCGATTTCGACCCGATCGTTGGGGGTTAGGTCGTCGTCGTAGCCGATTTCTTGGTGCCGGGCCCGCTCCATGCTCGCCACGAAGCCGTCCAGCGCCAGCCGCAGCGCCGCGTCGGCTTGCGCATACGTCGGGCCGAAATGCACCGGCGGAACGGCGCTCGCGAAGCGATACTCCCAGTGCGCGTGCGGGCCGGCTTGCCACTGCACGCGCAGGTAGGGCTCCAGGGCGTGCATCGAATCCATCATGCTGACCGTGTCCAGCATCGCTCCGTACTGCACCGTCAGGTGGCCCACGCTCATCTCGTCGGCATAGTTGAAGCTCACCGCCTGCACGTCGGGCGCGCGCGCCACGGGAGGCAGCGGAATCTGTTGAATGCTCACCACTAGGCGCGCCGGACTGCGGTCGCCATGCGGCTGGAAGGCGACGCTGAACTGCGAGGGCGTGCCGCCCACGCCGAGCGGGGCGCTGCCCACAGAACCGCCGAAGGTAAAGGCCGAATCGCCCCAAGCCGAGCGTTGCACCTCGAACGCCGTGGCCACCGTGCCAGGATCGGCTTGCGGCAAAGCGCTGCCGCCGGCCATGACGCTGATGAACCCCGATATCCGCTCCGCGTCGGGGTCGGTTTCCTGCCAGCGCAGGATTGGCCGCACGGCGTCGTTGGCGCGCAAGAGCCAGCCGAAGTCCTCTTCCGTGCGCGCGCCCGGCGCGCCGACACGCAGCGAGCTCAAGACATATAGCAACGGCAACGCCAAGTACGCGGTGCGCGCCGGCGCCACCTCAATCTTGTGCCGCCCGGAAACGCGCTGTCCGCGCCCCGCTTCGATGTAATAGGCGCCGGCCGACAGCCGCGGGTAGGCGAAGGCGCCGTTGAGGGCGGTGCGGCGCAGCACCGGCTGCCGGTGCAGGCCCACCGGCGACAGGCGCACCATGGCGCCGGCCATGGGCTGTCCGGAGGCGTCGGTGACAATGCCCAATACCCGGCCCGGGGCTTGTTGCCCCGCTGCGGCCAAGCCGAGACAGCCCGCGAGGGCGAGAATGAGGAATCCGCGTGACACGGTATGGGCGGGGGCGGTGCTACCGCCCGGGCACCAGGGGGATGGAGATGCCCAGGTCATGGGAAGGGGCGCTAAATTTGCGGCGCGCCGGACGGGCCGGCCGCCTACTGCACAATGAACGTGGATTCCGGCGCCACCGTCCGGCCCGCCAGATGATCCGTAATCTTCACCGTCAACCGATAGGCGCCCGGCGCCAAGCTAGCCAACGGCAATGTCTTCTCCAACGTCAATTGCTCGGACGCATCCACCACCGCATTCGAACTCTCTACGCTGTTGAGCAGCAGCTTATGATTGGCCAGGTCTTCGACAAGCCAATCGATGGTCGCGTTGGGCTTATGCGTCTTCTCATCCAGCTTCAAATTATAGACCTGCATCCAGATGCCCATCCGCTGCTGGCGCGAAAAACGCTGCCCGACGACCGGCCGCACCTTGGTGTCGCCGACAATGAATTCGCCCGCGCCCACTTCTTTGGCCGGCACCGGCTGAATTTGGTCGGCCAGCATGATGCTCGAGGTGGCCAGATTCGTGCTGCCGAAGTTGGGCACGGTAATAGCGGTTTCGAGGGTGCCCATCTTATCCGGACTGTTCACGTCTTTTAGCACCAAATTTACCTTGTAGCGCCCTGGTTTGAGCAGTGCGCCATGCCAGTAGCGACTAGTCTTGCCGGTGAACTGTGGCATCAACTCGGCCGGAATGTTCAGCGCCACCGTGTTCTCGAAGGTGTCGACCACGCGCCCGCTCAAGGTGCTGATGCGGCCGAATACATTGATCTTCCCCTGTTGGACCCCGTTTGCTTCCTGGAAGGTCATCGTCGAATCGGGAATCTGAATGGTAAACGGCACCAGATCGGTATCGTCGGTGATCTTGATGTAGTCGGTGCGCAGCAAGAAGGGCAGCAGGCTGTAGTTGATGTGGTGCGAAACCACCGCTTCCAGGTCCTTGAACTCGACCTTGGGCGGCCGCAATTCCTCGGTATAGCGTTCCAGGCGCTCGAACTCGTTCATGTTCTCGGGCTGGAAGGGCGAGTAGGGCATGTGCGTGCCGTCGGCGTTCGTGAAGCGCGCTTGCTTGCTGGACATGCCCATCGATTCATACAGCGTGAGGCCGGCGCCAGGGACCTCCAGCAAGGCGTCTTTTTCGGAGGGGTCCATGGTGAGGTGGTACTCCCCGCACATGCAGGTATCCACGAACTCCATGATCACTTCTTGCCCGATGCCCGGAATGTAGCGGTAGCGCCAATCCTCGAACGGGTAGGTCGAGGTTTCGCCTCCGCCTTCCGACATGGGGCGCTCGTACGTGCCGCCGCTGGGATGGGTGTCAATCTCGTCGGGCTTGCCGAAGGTGATATAAATGCGCCCGCGGTCGGTGCGCCAGCCCGGCACGCCCGCGGCGAAATGCGCGTCGGCGTAGGCGATGCGCCGGTAATGCTCTTCTTTGTAGGCGTTGTAGGGGGAATCGGGATCGGGATTGCGCCGCGCCCAGAACTGCTCGATGAATTGGTCGCGCTCCTCGTTGGTCTTCAACTGCAGGAACGCTTCCCGTTCTTGGTCGGAGATGATATAGACGACGTCCTCGTTGAGCCACTTTTTGTAGTAGCCGCCCAACTCCTTTTCGAGCTCCTTCTGCTGTTGCCGCCGTTGCTTGGCGGTCAGCTTGGGCGGCGTGGCGGGCGCCGTGGCGGGCGGAGTCGCCTGTTGTCCGGCCGCGCTAATGCCCAACAAGAGGCACAGGCTTAGGCCGGCCGCCAGCGCTGCCCCGCAGCGCCGGGCCCGCCGCCCTGCCTGCGTGCCGCTGTTGTGCTTCCCCTCTTGTACCGCCATGCCAGGCTCCTCCGGCTTTGCCAACAGATTGAATTCTATGTTCAGGCGGCAGTGGAATCAAGCCGATAACCGGGCTGGCGGGAGCCGAATTCAGGGGCGGAAACACACACTTGCCCCGCCACCGCGGCCGTTCGCCGGTTGCGGGTAGAATTACCAGGAGAGCTTGCCGCCTGTCACGCGCGCCCGCTGCGCGCCGTTTATCGTTTGTGGCGCCGTCAAGGGCAGGAAACATTCCCTGGATTGCGTCGTAATAGTTTCGTAGTGCTCGTCCCCCAAACGTCATGAAGCCTTGGAAAAAGGTCCTGCTCGCCCTGGTCGTCATCCTCGTCTTGGGCGGCATCGTCGCCGTGTCGGTGGCGCGCGGACGAGCCAGCGTCGTCAAGGTGCAGACAGCGCTAGCGGCACGCCGCGATATCGCCGCCCAGGTGACCGCCTCGGGCCAGATCGAGCCCAAAAACCACGCCGACATCTCCGCCAACTCGATTGGCCAAATAAGGCAACTTCTGGTCAAGGAAGGCGACCGCGTCAGCCACGGCGAACTGGTGGCGATTATCGACAACGTGCAGCAAGGCGCCGACGTGGCCTCCTTTCAGGCCGCGCAGCACACCGCCCAGGCGCAATCCGAGGCGCAAAAGGCCGCCCTGGCCACCGCCCAGGCCGACCTGCAAAATACCACCGCGCAGCTCAATCAAGCCCGTGAGGATTGGCAGCGGGCCGAGAGCCTTTACGGCGCGCAGTTGCTCTCCAAAGCCGATTTCCAAACCAAGCAGACCGCCTATCGTAGTGCCCTGGCGCAGCGCGATCTTTCCGCCGCGAAGGTGGCGCAAGCGCGCGCCGACGTGCAGAGCGCGCAGGCGGCGATCCGCCAGGCCACCGCCAATCTGAAACGCGTCTCCGACGTTTACGCCAAGACGCAGCTGCGCAGCCCGCTACAAGGGCTGGTCACCTATCTCCCCGTGCACGTCGGCGACACCGTGGTCATGGGCATTCAGAATCAGCCCGGCAGCCTGGTCATGCGCGTCGCCGACATGTCGGTGGTCACGGCCGAGTTGCAGGTGGATGAGACCGACATCGTGAACGTGAAATTGGGTCAGCCGGCGCAGATCAAGATCGACGCCTATGGCGACCGCGATTTCGCCGCCCATGTAACGGAAGTCGGCGACACGGCCATCCTGCGCGCCACCGGCCAGGCCGCCAGCGACACCAACACCGGCTCGAACGGCGACCAGGCCAAGGATTTCAAGGTCGTGCTGACGCTCGATCACCCGCCCGCCAACATTCGCCCCGGCCTTTCCTGCACGGCCAAGATCACGACCGCCACCGCGGCCAGCGCCGTCACCGTGCCGCTGCAGGCCGTGATCGAACGCGATCAAGCCGATTTGGAAGCCCGCAAGCCCGGCACCGCGTTGGCCGCCGCCGCGCCCGTCGCCGCCCCCGCCGCGGCCCCGCAGCCGGTCGAGGGGCTCTTCGTCTTGCGGCAGGGCAAGGCCGTCTTCGTGCCCGTCGCTACCGGCGTGACCGGCGTCGATAACATTCAAATTTTGCGTGGCATCAAGCCCGGCGAACAAGTCATCATCGGCCCCTACCGAGCCTTGCGCACCATGCGTAATTACACCGCCGTGAAGGCGGATAATTCAGTAGAGAAGCTTTCCGCCCAAGGACCGGCCTAGGATTCGCCTCGACATGTCCATTCCCGCCGCGCCGCAAGCCCTGCCCACTTCCCTTGCCCACGGAGGCGAGCGGGACGTGGTCATCCGCACCGAAGACCTCTGGAAGATTTACACGATGGGCAGCGAGGAGGTGGCCGCGCTGCGGGGCGTCACGGTCGAAATCCACCGCAACGAATACGTGGCCATCATGGGGCCGTCGGGCTCCGGCAAGAGCACGCTGATGAATCTGATCGGCTGCTTGGACTCGCCCACGCGCGGCCAGTATTGGCTGGGGGGCCAAGTCGTCAGCCAGATGGATGACGACGAGTTGGCGCGCATCCGCAATCAAGAGATCGGCTTCGTCTTTCAGACCTTCAACCTGCTGCCCCGCGCCACCGCCCTGCATAACGTGGAGCTGCCCTTGATCTACGCCGGCGCGCCGCCCGAGGAACGCGAAAAACGCGCCCTCGAGGCGCTGCGTCAGGTGGACCTGGGCGATCGCGTGAGCCATAAGCCCAACGAACTCTCCGGCGGACAACGGCAGCGGGTAGCGATTGCCCGCGCGCTGGTGAATCGGCCCTCGATTATTCTTGCCGACGAGCCTACCGGCAATCTCGACAGCACCACCAGCAACGAAATCATGCGGCTGATGGAAGTGCTCTGGGAGCGCGGCAACACCATCGTCTTGGTGACGCACGAGCATGACATCGCCGAGTTCGCGCACCGCGTCATTCACATTCGCGACGGCAAGGTGGCCGGCGACGCCCTGACCGCGCGCGGGAAAGCGAAGCTGGCGCCGCCGACCGGCGCCTAGCGCGCGCCGCGCCGCCGCCGCCCGGCCCATCGGCAGCCCTGCATGCACCTGGCGGAAGCCATCCTGATTGCCCTGGAGACGCTGCGCACCCACAAGTTGCGCAGTTTTCTCACCCTCCTGGGCGTGATCATCTCCGTCTGCACCTTGGTCGCGGTGGTCTCGCTGGTCCAGGGCGTGAACGGATACGTAGCGGAGAAGATCGCTGGCCTGGGCTCGAATACCTTCAGCGTCAATCAGTTCTCGCTCGACCAGATGACCGACGCGCAGAAATTCATGCAGGCGAAGAAGCACAATAAACCGCTGCGCATGGAGGAGTACCGATTCCTCCTGAGCGCCGCCCATCTGCCGCGCGCCATCGCCGCCTCCGTCGGCCGCGGCTCCGCCAATGTCAAAATCGGCACCCACTCGCTCCAAGACGTGCATCTGAACGGCGAGACCGCCAACGGCATCGGCATGGCGGCCTACCAGGTGGCGCAGGGACGATTTTTGTTGCCGAGCGACGACCAGCACCGCACCAACGCCGTCTTCATCGGCAACGATCTCTTCGACCATCTCTTCGGCGACGGCCCCGCGCTGGGCAAGACGCTATTGATCGACGGCCGGCCTTTCCGCGTGGTGGGCGTGGCCACGGCGCTTGGCAACGTTTTCGGCCAATCGCAAGACAACTTTGCCGTCATCCCCATCGGCACCTACCAAAAAATCTACGGCGACCGGGAGTCCCTCGATATCCAGGTGCAGGCGCGCTCGGCGGTCTTGCTGCCCGCCACCATGGATGAAATCGAGATGCTGATGCGCGCCGAGCGCCATCTTAAATATCACGACCCAGACACCTTCGGCCTGATCGGCGCCGACGCGCTGATGAACCTGTGGCACGCCCTCACCGGCGCCATCGCCGCGGTGATGGTGGGTGTCAGCTTTGTCTTTTTGGTGGTAGGCGGCATCGTGATCATGAACATCATGCTCGCCGCCGTCACCGAGCGCACCCGCGAGATCGGCACCCGCAAGGCGCTGGGCGCGCGCCAGCGCGACATTCTCTGGCAGTTCTTGATCGAATCCGCCGTGCTTTCGACCGTCGGCGGAGTGGTGGGCGTGGCGATCGCCTACCTGTTCACGCTGGCCGCTGGCGCGCTGACGCCGATTCCCTTCTCGCTGCCCATCACCGCCGTGGTGGCGGCGGTGATGATCTCGACCCTCGTGGGGCTGTTCTTCGGCATCTATCCCGCCAGCAAGGCCGCCAAGCTCCAACCCATCGTCGCCTTGCGGGCGGAGGCCTAACTCGTGGCCGCCCATTTCAAGGAAAATCTCGAGCTCGCTTACGATACCGTGCGCACCCACAAGCTGCGCTCCGGGCTGACCATTCTCGGCGTCTTCGTCGGCACGGTCACGCTGATGGCCATCGGCAGCATCCTGACCGGCATGAACAAGACCATCGTGGACCAGATGCGCGGCTTCGGCACCGACACCATCTTCGTCTATAAATTCCAGCCCGGCATCCACATCGGCGGCTTGAGCCGCGAAGAGCGGATGCGCAAGCCGATCAGCGAGCGCGACATCGCGACCGTGCGCGAGGAGTGCACTGCCTGCATTGCCATCAGCTCGGAAGTCTTCAATGGCTTCGACAATTTCGGCAGCGGCGGCGACGCCCACTATCGCGGCCACGACGTCACCCCCATCAACTTCGACGGCGCCACCCCCGCCTATCCGATCGTGCTCAATCAAGACATCGGGGAGGGCCGCTTCTTCAACGAATTCGAGAACGAGCACCGCAAGAAGGTCGTGGTGATCGGCGACTCTGTCGCCAACGCGCTATTTCCCAACCAAGAGAATCCCATCGACAAAACCATCCAGGTGGATGGCATGGACTTCCGCGTGATCGGCGTGTATGCCAAGCGCAAAATGGCGGGCGGCGATCAGCAGAATCTCAACGTCCAAATTCCCTACGAAACCTACCGCAAGATCTATCCCGGCGCCCGCGAGCACTTCTTCGCCGCCGCCGCCCGCCCCGGCATGCTGAACGAGGCCATGGATCAGATCCGCGGCGCCCTGCGCCGCTCCCGCCGCGACGCCTGGAACGCTCCCGACAGCTTCGGCATGGCCACCGCCGACAGCATCATCGGCCAGTTCCATGACATTACCGCCAAAGTGGCGCTGGCGATCATCATCATCGCCTCGATCGGCATGCTGATCGGCGGCGTGGGGGTGATGAATATCATGCTCGTTTCGGTCACCGAGCGCACCCGCGAGATCGGCGTGCGCAAGGCCATCGGCGCCCGCCGCCGCGACATCATCGCCCAGTTCCTGTCCGAAGCGGTCTTTCTCACCGGCGCCGGTGGCGTCATCGGCATCTTCGGCGGCTGGCTGTTCAGCCTGCTGATCAAAGTTGCCCTGCCCAACCTGCCTACCTCCGTGCCGCTCTGGGCGGTGGTAGCCGGCTTTTCGATCTCGGTCGGGGTCGGCATCTTTTTTGGCATCGTGCCCGCGGTCAAGGCCGCCAAGCTGGATCCCGTCGAAGCCCTCCGCTACGAGTGACGCCCGGTGGCCGGCCCGCTCCTGTCCCAATGCGCGGCGACCCGTCAGGCAACGCCGCTCAGGCCGAGTGCGGCCGCCCCTGACGTATTCTCTTTTTGTGAGCGAGGCGCCGTCCCTTCCCGTCATCCCCGACGTCGGCCGTGCGCCGCGCGACTGGCGCCGCCGCGGCCGCGAGCTGTGGCGGTTGATCCGCGTCAGCGCCAAGCTGATCGGCCCCAGCACCAAGTTCCTGGGGACCACCGAAGCCCACACGTATGCCTATTCGGTGTCGGCCAATATGCTTCTGGCCTTCTTGCCGTTCGTGCTGATGATGGTGTGGGTGTCGCGCTGGCTGCAGCCCACGGGCGTCGTACTCGACGTCGTAACTCAATTCATCCAGGCCTATCTGCCGACTGGTGCCAACGTGATCGGCCGTGACGTGGCCCGGCTCTCCACCCACGCATCGGCGCAGGTGTTTTCAATCGTCATGCTGGCGGTGAGCAGCACCGGCGTGTTTTTGCCGCTCGAGGTCGCGCTCAACGGCATCTGGGAGTTCAAGAAAAACCGCAGCTATATCGGCAATCAAATCGTCTCCCTCGGCCTGGTGGCGCTCTGCGGCGCGATCGGATTCGGTTTCTTGCAGCTCACCGCCTTCGGCCAGCGCGTGGTGGACGTGTTTGCGCCGGGCGAGACTTGGTTTTCGCACCTGCTCGACTTCGTGGTGCTGCAAACCTTCGCGGTTCCAGCGGCGATCCTGGGCTTCTTCGTGATCTATTGGCTGCTGCCCAACGGTAAAGTTGCGGCCGTGCGCGTCTTTCCCGCCGCTCTCTACACCGGCATCCTGGCGGAAATCTTCAAGACCGTCTTTCGCTGGGTGCTGCCGCTGCTCGACTTCGGCAAGGTCTATGCCTCGCTGGCCTTGCCCGTGACCTTGCTGGTATGGGGTTACTGCGGCGCCTTGCTCCTGCTCTTCGGCGCCAGTCTGTCGGCGCGGGGCGTGGCCAAGATGCCGCACATTCACGTGCATCTGCGCCGCCACGTCGAGCACGCCAAGGCGCAGTAGCGCGCCCTACTGTTCCGCGGACGGGGTCGGAGCGGGAGGTGCCAGCGAATCCGCCAGCCAGGCGAGGTAAGCCTCGCTGCCGCCCGAGATGGGCACGGCGATGAGCTCCGGCACTTGGTAGGAATGGAGCCGCCGCACCTCGGCTTCGATCGCCGGCAGTTGCTCGCGGTGCGTCTTCAGCGCCAGCGGATACTCAGTCGCCTCTTGCCGCTCGCCTTGCCAGGCGTAATAGGAATGCACGTGGCTTCCGAGGGTGGCGCAGGCGACCAGGCGCAACTCCAGCAAGCGGCGTGCGATGGCTTCACCCTCGCCCAGGCTGGCGCAAGTCGTGAAAAGCAAAATTGGCTCGGGCATCGCGTCCCATCCTACATCCCACCGCCCTCCCGCGACGCCGCGCCCCGCCCAGGGCGCCTGCCATTCATCAATTTGATGCCAATTACCCTGCCGGCCTTGACCCGCTGCGGCGACTGGCGGAGAGTGGATAAGTGAAGGAACGCCAGCTTTCGTTTTGGCGCACCAATTTCGGCCGCCGGCTGGCCCTGGCGCTGGTCGCCATGTTGTTGGCCTTGCTCGCCAAAGTGGAGATATTCGGCCACAACGGCTACCTGGCGCTGCGGCAAAAAGAAGCCGCGTACCGCCAGGAGGCGGCGCGGCTGGCGCGCCTGCAACAGGAGAACCGCGATTTGCACGGCGACGTCCGCCGGTTGCGCAGCGATCCGGCCGCCATCGAGCGGATCGCCCGCGAGCAAATGCATCTGACCAAGCCCGGCGAAGTCGTCCTCACTTACGATCCCGCGCAATTGCACGCAGCGCCGGCCGCCCACGGCGCCCGCCCCAGCGCGCAATGACCCACGAAGAGTTTCGCCGCCACGGCCACCAGTTGATCGACTGGATCGCCGATTATCGCGCCCGCGTCGCCGGCCTTCCGGTGATGGCGTCCGTCGCCCCCGGCGCCGTGCGCAGCCAGTTGCCGCCCGGCCCGCCCGCCGAGGGCGAGCCCTGGGAGGCCATCCTGGGCGACCTGGAGCGGGTGATCCTGCCCGGCCTCACGAACTGGCAACACCCGCGCTTTTTCGGCTTCTTTCCCTCCAACGGCGAATTGGCCAGCGTGCTCGGCGACTACTTGAGCACCGGCCTGGGGGTTCTCGGCCTTTCCTGGCAGGCGTCGCCGGCGCTGACCGAGCTCGAGCAAGTGACGACCGACTGGCTGCGGCAGATGGTCGGCCTGCCGGAAGCCTTCAGCGGCGTGATCCAAGACACCGCCTCGACGGCGACACTCATCGCCCTGCTCTGCGCCCGCGAGCGCGCGAGCGAGTTCAGCCTCGGCCGTGGCGGACTGCAAGCCGAGCTGCGGCCGCTCGTGGTTTACGCTTCCGAGCAGGCGCACAGTTCGGTCAGCAAGGCCGCATTACTGGCCGGCTTCGGCGCCGACAATGTGCGGCTGATCGAGACCGGCGCCGATTTTGCCCTGCGCCCCGACCGCCTGGCCGAGCGCATCGGGCAGGACCTGGCCGCCGGCCTGCGGCCCTGTGCCGTCGTAGCCACGACCGGAACCACGGGCGCAACGGCCTTCGATCCCCTCGCCGAAATCGCCGGCATCGCCGCCCCCCATGGACTTTGGCTGCACGTGGATGCCGCCATGGCCGGCTCCGCCATGATCCTGCCCGAGTGCCGCCGCCTGTGGGCCGGCATCGAGGCGGCCGATTCGCTGGTGATCAACCCGCATAAATGGCTGGGCGCGGCTTTCGATTGTTCTCTCTACTACGTCCGCGACCCCCAGCACCTTGTGCGCGTAATGTCCACCAGCCCCAGCTATCTGCGATCCGCTGCCGACGGCGACGTCGTCAACTACCGCGATTGGGGCTTGGCGCTGGGCCGTCGTTTTCGTGCCCTCAAGCTCTGGTGCTTGATCCGCGAGCAGGGCGTGGCGCGGCTGCAAGCCCGATTGCGCCGCGACCTGGCCAATGCGCAATGGCTGGCCGAGCAGGTGCGACAAACCCCGCCCTGGCGCGTCGTGGCGCCGGTGCCGCTGCAAACCGTGTGCCTGCGCCATGAGCCTCCCGCGCTCGCCGGGGAGGCGCTGGACCGGCACACGCTCGGCTGGGTAGAGCGGATCAATCGCTCCGGCGCCGCCTATCTCACCCCAGCCGTGCTCGCCGGACGTTGGATGGCCCGGGTGTCGATCGGCGCCCTCGAAACCGAGCGCGCCGACGTCGCGCGACTCTGGCAAGACCTCTGCCAAGCCGCCGACTCTCATGGGCAGAGCATGGCGCAGCGGCCGATCTCGTAGCCGACCACGCCGCCGAAAAATAGATCGGAAGGAAAGTGGCGCTTGGCGGTGAAGCGCAAGGCGCTGACCGCGGCCGCGATCGAATACGCCATCACCGGCGCCCAATGGCGGCGCGGATAGCGGTGCGCCAGAAAAGCCGCGATCGTAAACGAGGCCAGCGCGTGGCCGGAAGGAAACGACGCGCCGCCGCCATCCCAGAACTCACCCGCCGGATCGGGCGCAATAGGGCGCGAACGCTCCGCCGCCCGTTTCAGCGCCAAGCCCGCGATCGAGGCATACGCCACGGCCGTGCCAGCCGCCGCGAGGCTGCGCAGCGTGGCGCCGCAAAATAGGCAGCGCTCGATGCCGGCCACGGTCGCCACCGCCTCCGCCGGCTCGACGATGAGCAGGCCGCCATTCGAGAGATTGCCGCTGTCATGCTCGAGTTCAAAGTTCCGAATGCGGCGAGAGGCGGGACGGTCGGCGGCGGCAATCAACGTCACCGTGGTCAGCGCCACCGGCAGCGTGAACTTCCAATCGCACGCGATTGCGTGCGGCGCCGCCTTTGTCGCGCGCCACAGCCGGCCTGCCGTCGCCACGACGGCGCCGCCGGGGTCCGCGGCACCCTGGGCCGGCAGCCAACCAGCCAGTACCAACGCGACCGCAAGGATGCGAGCCGATTGCCCCACGCGAACTCCCACGCCAGCCCCGCTCGGCCGGCCATGCGCCTTAGTAAGCGCGGGCGAAGTAGGCGCGCTCGCGCGAAGCTGCGCCGCAAAGAATGCACTTGCCCGCGCCGTCGCCCTGTTCGAGCGGAATGCAGCGCAACGTGGCTTTGGTCTCGGCCTTGATCTTATCCTCGCAGGCCGCGTTGCCGCACCAGAAGGCGTAAGCGAAGCCGCGCTCGACCGCGGTCTTGAACTCGGCGTACGCGGCGACTTCGTGGGTATTCCGCTTGCGCTCGGCCAAGGCGCGATCGAAGAGCGCCTGCTGAATCTCTTCCAGCAGGCGGGCGGCGGCGGCGGCCAATCCGGCCTGCGGCGCCGCGCTCTTGCCCTCCTTGCCGGGTCGGTCGCGGCGGGCCAGCACCACCGCGGCCTTGGCCACGTCCTTGGGGCCCAGCTCGATGCGCAGCGGCACGCCGCGCATCTCCCAGTCGTTGAACTTGAAGCCCGGGCTGAGGTTGTCGCGATCGTCGAGTTTAACCCGCAAGCCCGCCTCGGCCAGCTCGCGCTGCAAGCGGCGGCCGGCCTCGAGGACCTGCGCCTTCTCCGCGTCGGTCTTGAAGATCGGCACCAGCGCCGCCTGCACCGGCGCCAGCCGCGGCGGCAGGATCAGCCCTTGGTCATCGCCGTGCACCATGATCAGCGCGCCGATGAAGCGCGTGGAAAGGCCCCAGGATGTCGTCCAGCAATATTGCAGCGCGCCCGCCTGATCGAGATAACGAATCTCGAAGGCCTTGGCGAAGTTTTGCCCGAGGTTGTGCGAGGTGCCCGACTGCAGCGCCTTGCCGTCGCCCATCATGGCCTCGATCGAATACGTTTCGTTGGCGCCCGCAAAGCGCTCCGCCGCCGACTTGCGTCCGGGAATCACCGGAATGGCCGCCTCGCGCAAGGCGAAATCGGCGTAGATGTCGAGCATCTGCAGGGTCTCGGCCTGCGCCTCCTCCGCGGTCGCGTGCGCCGTGTGCCCCTCCTGCCAATAGAATTCCAGCGTGCGCAGGAAAAGCTTGGTGCGCAGTTCCCAGCGCACCACGCTGTTCCATTGATTGATGAGCACTGGCAGATCGCGGTAGGACTGGATCCATTTGGCGTAGGCGTGGCCGATGATGGTCTCCGACGTCGGCCGAATCACCAGCGGCTCTTCGAGCTTTTCGCCGCCTCCATGGGTGACCACCGCCAATTCCGGCGAGAAGCCGGCCACGTGCGACTGCTCCTTGGCGATGAAGCTCTGCGGAATGAGTAGCGGGAATGCCGCGTTGACGTGACCAGTAGCCTTGAAGCGACGGTCGAGCGCCTGGGTAATGTTTTCCCACAAGGCCCAGCCGTAGGGGCGCACGATCATGCAGCCACGCACCGGCGCGTAATCGGCCAGTTCGGCGCGCAGCACCAGCTGGTTGTACCATTCGGCGAAGTCTTCGGAGCGATTGGGCAGTTTGGCGTCGGACACGGGTAATCTTTCACCCTACCATGCGGACGCGATCAGGCCGGCTCGGCGCGCCCCTGCCGGGCGGCGGCCAGCGCCGCTTGCAAGCTGGCGCTGTCCTCGACGTTGGCCGTGCGCAGCTTGCGGTCGATGCGCCGCAGCAGGCCGCAGAGCACCCGACCTGGCCCCGTCTCGATGAACAAATCGACGCCTTTGGCGGCTAGCAGCCGCATCGAGCGCTCCCATTGCACCGGCGCCACCACCTGCCGGATCAAGGCGTCGCGCGCCTCCTCGGCGGCCTCGATCAACTCGGCGTCCACGTTGGTCACCAGCGGCATGTTCAACTCGCAGAACAGCGTGTTCCAGAGATCGCCTTCGAGCGTCTCTTGCGCCGGCCGCATGAGCGGGCAATGGAACGGTGCGCTCACCGGCAGCGGCACGGCGCGCGCCCCCCGCTCCTCGGCCAGTGCCACGGCGCGAGCCACGGCCGCGGCGTCGCCGGCGATCACCGTCTGCTCGGGAGAATTGAAATTGGCCGGGGCGCAGACTTGCCCCTGCGCGGCGGCGGCGCAGATTTCCGCCACGGCCGCCGCCTCCAGGCCGACGATCGCCGCCATCGCTCCCCGCCCGGCGGGAACCGCGCTCTG
This sequence comes from Terriglobales bacterium, assembly GCA_050746125.1. Lineage (GTDB taxonomy): Bacteria > Acidobacteriota > Terriglobia > Terriglobales > SCQP01 > JAJPKR01. Next base: position 23,936 of record JBOGKX010000203.1, read on the forward strand.
CATGAGCTCGCCGCGGCGGCGCACCGTCCGCACCGCGTCCATGAAATCCATGCCGCCGGCGATCACCAGCGCCGCGTATTCGCCCAAGCTGTGGCCGGCCACGTAGTCCGGCGTCAAGCCTTGCTCGAGCAGCACGCGCGCCGCCGCCACGCCCGCCGCCAGCATCGCCGGCTGGGTCGTGCTGGTGAGTTTTAACTCCTCCTCCGGCCCCTCGAAGCAGAGCTTGGAGAGCGAAAAGCCGAGGGCGCGGTCGGCGTCGCGAAACGTCGCGGCGGCGGCGGGAAACTTTTCCGCCAGTTCGCGGCCCATGCCGGCGTATTGGGAGCCTTGTCCGGGAAACAGGAAAGCGATCATAGGAAAGGACAGTCGCGGCCGCCGCGGGGCGGAATGCGGAGGGTCACGCCTCGGGCTTCGAGAGCTGGGTTTCGAGATTGGAGCGGCGCGTGATCTCGCTCTCGATCTGCTGGTTGATGCGGCGCACGTGGAAGTCGCGCGCCACGCGCAGAGCGTTCTTGATGGCGTTCGAGTTCGAGCGGCCGTGCGAGATGATGACGACCCCGCGCACGCCCAGGAGCGGCGCCCCGCCGTATTCGCTGTAGTCGAGTCGTTTTTTGAAGCGGGCATAAGCCTGCCGCGAAAGCACGTAGCCCAGCTTGCTGGCCAAGGTGCTCTCGAGCGACTGCTTGAGCAAGGAGCGGACGGTCTCTACCAGGCCCTCGCTGATCTTGAGCGCGACGTTGCCGACGAAGCCGTCGCAGACGATGACGTCCACGTTGCCGTTGTACACGTCGCGGCCCTCGACGTTGCCGATGAACTCGATCGGCAGCTGCCGCAGCAAGGCGAAGGCCTCGCGCGTCAGGTCGTTGCCCTTGATCTCTTCCTCCCCGATCGAAAGCAAGCCAACGCGCGGCCGCTCGGAAGCCAGGATCACGCGGTGATAGATCTCGCCCATGATGGCGAACTGCTCGAGGTGCTCGGGACGGCAGTCCACGTTGGCGCCCACGTCCAGCATCACCGCGGCGCTGCCGGCGGCGGTGGGGAAAACCGCCGCCAACGCCGGCCGCTGCACCACCGGCAGGCTGCCCAGCATCAGTTTCGCCGTGGCCATCACCGCGCCCGTGTTGCCGGCGCTGACCATGCCCGCCGCCTCGCCGTCCCGCACCAGCCGGCAAGCCACGTGGATCGAAGAATTGCGTTTGGTGCGCGCGGCGCGGATGGCCTTCTCGTCCATGCGGATGACCTCCGCCGCCGGCACGATCTCCACCTGGCCGGGCCGCGCCCGCTCCGCCCCGCCATGCCGGGCCAGCTCGGCCCGCAGCGCCGCCTCCTGCCCCACCAGCAACACCCGCACCCCGTATTGCCGTGCCGCCTGCAAGGCGCCCCCCACTTCGGGCTGGGGCGCGGAGTCGCTGCCCATGGCGTCGAGAGCGAGTGTGAGTTGTGGGCCTTTGTTCATGGACCGCAGGCGGTGTCGCTGCCACCGCCAACGCAAGACCAACTGCGGCGCGCTCAGCGTTCCTTCACTTCGAAAATTTCCCGGTCGCGATAGTGGCCGCAGCGCGGGCAGGCGCGGTGCGGCAGTTTGCGCTCATGGCAGTTCGGGCATTCCGAGAGCGAGTAAGAGGGCAGATGATCGTGGGCGCGGCGCGTTTGGGTCCGCTGGTGGGAATGACGTCGTTTGGGATTGGGCATGAGTTTTGCCTTTTCGGGCCTGCCGGCGGCCTAATGGCGCGCTCGAATTTCCGCCAGCGGCCGCCAGCGTTCGTCGCCGGGGGCGGACGGGCAGGTACAGGCCGCCTCGTTCAAATTTTGGCCGCATTGCGGACACAGGCCGCGACAATCCTCGCGGCACAGCGCGCGCATCGGCAGCGCCAGCAAAACGCGCTCGCGCAATAACTCCTCCACCTCGATGCCGGGTCCGGCGAAAAAGCCAACCTCGGCATCCTCGGCGTGGATTTCCACCTCCTGGGCCGGCGCCAGATCGCTCGCCGGATAATAGACCAGGCTCGCGTCCTCGGCTACCGGCTGCACCAGCGGCGTCAGGCAGCGGGCGCAAACCGCCTCTACCGTGCCCGACAAGCGCGCGTGCACGCGCACTTCCGGTCCCACCAGCCGCGCCTCGAGCTGCACGGCGATGGGGCCCAGCGCCTCAAGGCCGGAGTCGCCGGCCTCGATCTCGCCCCGCGCATAGGTCCGGCTCAAACGCACCGGCCCGCGCGCCAGTTCCTCGACCGCAAGTAACATAAACCCCCGCCCGCCACGGCGTTGGCGCACGCCGCTGCGATTGCCATGGTGGGCGCCATAGGACTCGAACCTATGACCTCTGCCGTGTGAAGACAGCGCTCTAACCAACTGAGCTAGGCGCCCCGGGGCCGCACTCTAGTGTACCAAAGCCTCCCCGTCCTCACCCCGCCTTGCGCGCCTAGTCAGCGCGGCGAAGCATCCGCGCCGCTATCCCGAAGGTCGGCGAAAAATGCCGTCGAGCGGAATTGCGCAACGAAGCGAAGCACCGAGAGAGGCCCCGCGAAATTCCGCAGGGCGGCCCACCGCCACTCCATTCGAGCGGGGGCCAAGCGAAGCGCAGCGGAGCGCCAAGCAATGCCGCGAGCGTCGCCGCCGGGAGCCAGGCCGACTGAGCATACCCAGATGTACGTGAAGGAGGCCGAGCGATCGGCAACGAAGCGATGCGATGCTTATCGCCCCGCCCACACCGCAACTGCCGCCGTAAGCCCGCCTGGCCCACGGCGAGCACGTTCGAGCGGGGCGAAAAGCAAGCAGCACGAGGCGCCGGGAGCGAGGCCGACTGAGCGTACCCCGATGTACGTGAAGGAGGCCGAGCGACTGGCAACGAAGTGATGCGACGCTTATCGCCCCGCCCACTTCGCGCCCCGCGCTAGGGCTGGTCCAAGCCGTACATGCGGATTTTATACAGCAGCGCCTTGTAGCTGATGCCCAGCGCGCGCGCCGCCTCCTTGCGCACGCCGTGGGAATGCTCAAGAGCTTGGGCGATCGCCTCTGCCTCCGCCTCCCCCTTGAGCCCGCGCACCAGCGACTTCAAATCGCGCGTTGCGGGGCCCGCGGCGGGCGCCGCCGCCGGCGGAGGTGGCGGCGGCATGGTCAGGCTGGGCGCCGCCGCCGATTGTTCCAATTCGGCGACGGCCTGCTGCTCGTCACCCAGGATCAAATAGCGCTTGACGAAGTTTTCCATCTCGCGCAGGTTTCCCGGCCAGGGGTGCGCCATGCAGGCTTCGAGCAGGGCCGGCGAGAGAGGCAGCGGCGGACGCGCGTAGCGCTCGGCGAAGCGCATCATGAACTGGCGCAAGAGCACGGGAACCGCCTCCCGCCGCTCCCGCAGCGGCGGCAAATTGATTACAAAGGCGCTGAGCCGGTAATAAAGATCGCTGCGAAACTGGCCGCTACCAATCGCTTTTGGCACGTCAATGTTGGTCGCCGCTAAAATGCGCACGTCGGCGCGATTCGACTTGCGCCCGCCCAAACGCGTATAGGTGCCATCCTGCAGCACATGCAAAAGTTTGGCCTGCAAGCCAGGCGGCATCTCGCCGATCTCGTCCAGCAATATCGTGCCCTTCTCGCACAACTCGAAGCGGCCGGGCTTGGCGCGCACCGCCCCGGTAAACGCCCCGGCCTCGTAGCCGAACAACTCGCTTTCGAGCAATTCCAACGGCATGGCCGCGCAATTGACCTTCACGAATGGCGCCTTGGCGCGCGCCGAGCGCTGGTGGATCAGCCGCGCCACCACTTCTTTGCCGGTGCCGCTTTCGCCGAGCAGAAGAACCGGCACGTCGATCGGCGCTACTTGTAGCGCCTGCGCGCGCACCCGCTGCATGGCCGGGCTGATCATCACGCACACGCCGTCCTCGCCGATGCCCTCCACCGCCGGCAACGCCTCGACGCCGGACTCCTCGCTCACCGCCGCCTGACTCAACAGGCCGCGCAAGTCCGCCTCGCGCAGCGGCTTGGTGAGATAGTCGGCCGCTCCCATCTGCGCCGCGGTCACCGCCTTCCGCGTGTCGTTCAAATTCGACAACATCACGACCTTGAGCCCGGGCCGGATGCGGCGCAAACGGCCTAGCGTCTCGATGCCGTCGGGACCGCCCGGCATGGAAAGATCGAGCAGCACGAGGTCGGGCGTGGGGTCGCGCCGCACGCGTTGGATCGCCTGCGTGCCGCTTTCCGCCACCTCGACGTCGCAAGCGTTGGCTTCCAGCGTGGCGCGCACATAGCCGAGCTTTTCCGGCTCGTCGTCCACGATCAGCACTCGGGTTTTCGACATGGGAAACAAACAGGGCAAGCGCGCGGACGCGCCGTTAACTCTGCCGCAGGGGGAGGAGCAAGCAAAACTTGCTGCCGGCGTTCAGTTCACTCTCTACCCAAATCTTGCCGCCATGCGACAGGACCAGGCGGCGCGCAATGGCCAAGCCCAATCCGATGCCCACCGCCGGGCGATCGCCTTGCGGCATGCGCACGAACTCCTCGAAGATCTCCTGATGATACTCGGGATCGATGCCCGGGCCGGTGTCGCACACGCACACCCGCACGGCATTGGACCCCGTGCTGTCGCTGCGCCGCCGATCTCCCTGAATCGCCCGCTCCCAGCGATTGCGCCGCTCCCAGAAATGTGGCTCCCAGGAGAGCCATACCGTGCCGCCGGCGGGAGTGAACTTCAGGGCGTTCTCCAACAGATTGGAGATCGACTGCTGCACTTTGTGATAGTCGAACTGAAAGTTCGGCAGCGCAGGCGGCGGGAGGAGATAGAGTGCCACGCCTTTCTTCTGAAAGGAACTAAGCCAAAAACCGTAGAGCTCGGTCAGACACCCGCCTAGGTCCGCCTCCTCGACTTTGAGATGGACGCCCCCCGCCTCCAGCATGCTGAAGCCCAGGCAGTCATCCACGATGCGCTGCAAACGCGAGCAGTTGGCGGTGATCTCCCGCAGGACCTCCCGTTGCCGTTCGTCCAGCGTCCCCAGCTTGCCGCTTTGCAGCAGATCGGCGTAACCGGCCATCGTCGCCAGCGGAGTCTTCATATCGTGCGCGGCGCTGGCCAAGGCCATAATGCGCGCGCGGCCGTCGCTGCGCAGCTCGTCGAAGTGACGCTGCCAAGCGTCGCCGCTCGTCCGTGCGCCCCCGTCCGGGGAGCGCTTGGCCCGCCCGCGCACCGGCAGGGTGCGCACGCGACCGTCGGAAGAAACGGATTCAGCGCGTTTGCTCATCGTTCTCAAAGGCTTCTTCCACCAGCGCCACGGACGCCGACTCGCCGAACACGCCTGGGATTGATGGCTGCTGCGCTAAAACAAAGGGATCCCGCAGGATGGAGCGACGCAACCAAGAACCCTCGCAATTAGATAGGAGTGTAACGGTTTGCACACGCTGTGTCAATTATTTTCCGCTCTCGAATCTCAGGTGACTCCTGTAGCCGGGTTTTGGGGGGCGCTGCCCCCCTACGCAAAGGGAGCGTCAGGCGTGTGATGCGGTCATCACTTCCGGGCGTCGTCTGATTCCCGGCGCTTTATCCCTGCGCCCCGACTAGGATGGCACCGCCGCCCCCGCCGCTCGCCCGGCCGCAATCGGGAACCGGCGATCGCCGCCGGCGCCCGCAGCGCGGGAAGGACGCTTCCCGCATGTGAAAACTTTTGCCACACCCCGCCGCCGGGGCCCTCCCGCCTCCACTCTACCGGGCTCACTTTAAGTGTGTCATGCCATTCAGGTTGCCGGCAACGCTAGGGGGCAAAACCAGTTGGGACGCAGGGCGGCAAATGTCTGCAACATGATGGCAATCTGAGTGCAGGTCGTTTCAGCAGAGGCCCATGGCGTCACCCCCCTCCATCGCATGCGACCCGGTGGCCGATCCCGGCCCCCCGACGGCGGTCATCTTCGGGCGCGGATCCGCCATGGAAGCCGTGCGCCGCAAGCTCGACAAGGTGGCCAGCGCCAACGTGCCGGTGTTGATTGATGGCGAAAGCGGCACCGGCAAGGAGATCGTGGCCGGCTATCTGCATCAGCAGTCGTTCCGGCGTGGCGGGCCCTTCGTGAAGGTCAATTGCCCGGCAATTCCCGGCAACTTGCTCGAAACCGAAATGTTCGGTTATGAGTCGGGCGCATTCACTGGCGCCACTGAGGCTAAACCGGGACGCGTCGAGCTGGCCGAGCGCGGCACGCTGTTTCTCGACGAAATCGCCGAGCTTGATCCCGCTTTGCAACCCAAGCTGTTGCACTTGTTGCAAGATGGCCAGTTTTTTCGGATCGGCGGCGCCGACCGGCGGCGAGTGGAAGCACGCATCGTCTGCGCCACCAATCGCGATCTGCTCGAGGAAGTCGCCGTGGGCAATTTCCGCCGCGACCTTTATTACCGGATTAACGTCCTGAACGTACACCTGCCCCCCCTGCGGGAGCGGCGCGAGGACCTCCCGAGCCTGATCGAGTATTTCCTCGATCTTTACAATCGCCAATTCGGTTGCCAGGCGCGCCCGCTCTCGCCGCCAGTCAACCGTTTACTAGAGAGTTATACCTGGCCCGGCAACATCCGGGAACTGGAGAACCTCATTAAGCGGTACGTCATTTTAGACTCCGAGGAGATCATCGCCGGCGAGCTCTTGACTACCCGCGCCCAACAGGAAGAGCCGGGGGGGGACTTTCCGCTGGATGGCTCGGTGTCGCTGAAGGAGCTGACGCGCCACGCTTCCCAACAGTTGGAGCGCAAGATCATCCTGCGCGCCCTGCAGGCCAGTCACTGGAATCGTAAACGCACCGCGCGCGTGCTGCACATCAGCTACCGTGCGTTACTCTACAAGATCAAGGAGGCCGGCGTGCCGCCCAAGCGCCTCGCCCGCCCTGCCGCAGTGGCGGCGGAGCCCCGAGCGTGGGCGGAAGAACCGGACCACGGGTAGGGAGGATTCATGTCGCGTGTAATTTGTGGCTGGGGCTTAACTCTGCTCGTCGCCGCCAGCACCGGTCTGGCGCTGGCGCAAACCCCGGGGGGCAGTGCCAAAAACGATCCCAAGCCGCCCACGGCCAAAAGCTCGGCCCCGGCGCCGGCCGCCACCCCGCAAACGACGGCCAGCGGCTACGCCCTCGGGCCCGGCGACGTGCTGGCGATCAGCGTTTGGCAAGAGCCGGGCGTCAGCGGCACCGTGCCCGTGCGCCCCGACGGCAAAATCTCGTTGCCCTTGATAGGAGAGGTACAAGCCAGCGGGCTGGCTCCCGAGCAGCTGCAGAAGTTGCTAACTTTCAAGCTCAAGGCCTATATCGAGCATCCGCAGGTAACCGTTGTCGTCCAGGAAGTGCGCAGCCGCACCTTCAACGTTTTGGGGGCGGTTGTCCATCCCGGCGTGTTCCCGCTCGACAAGCCCATGACCGTACTCGACGCCATCGCTCAAGCCGGCGGGTTTGCGGAATTTGCCAAGAAAAATAAGGTTTACGTGCTGCGCCGCAAAGCCGACGGCTCGCGTTGGTTATATCCCTTCGACTACCCCAACGTCATCAAGGGCCATAAGCCCTGGCAGAACATCGACCTGCTCCCCAATGACACGGTGGTGATTCCTTCTTAACCATGACTTCCCTGCGACGCTTTTCGCTTCTCCTTGTGGCTGCCCTCATCTTGAACACTTGGGCCGTGGCGCAGTCCACCTCAAACGCCTCGACGGTGTCAATCGACCCTGCCGTTCAGGCACAAACCGTCGGTACTCGATCCCCATTTGAAACCGCCGGCGAGCGCCGAGTACAAAACTTTTTCAACCTCGGTCTCGATTCCCAATCCGGGTACATCGACCACGTCAGCGGCGCGGCAAACGTCGGTGGCTCGTTTTTCGAGGACATGAGCGGCGCCGTGGATGTCCAACAGAAGCGCGGCGGCCTGAACTGGGCGCTCTCGTACGACCCCACCTACGACTGGTATCGCCGCGCGAAGTCATTCAACCGCTTCGATCAGGCGGGTGCGGTGCAGATCAGCGATCAGCTCAACGAGCATTGGTTCGTGCGCTTATCCGACACCGCCAGCTACGGGCGCTATCTCATCAACCCCGCCGCTCTCAGCGGCCAGCCGAGCGGGCCGCTGAACATCGGGGTGGCTACGCCGCGCGTCCTGCAATACTCGCAATCCCCGAGCGCCTCGCTCGTATACGTCGTCGATTACCGCAATTCCTTCGAGTTCAGCGGCAACTATGTCATGCGCCGCTTCTCCGAGCGTGAAGAATCGAACCTGAGCGATCTCCACGGCGCCGGCGGCTCGGCCGCCTATCTGTACCGGGTCAGCCCCCGCTCCACCATGGGCGCGGAGTACTCGTACGAAAACGCCTCTTTCGGTCGCGGTGTCGGCCACATGGTCGAGCAGACTGCCATGCTGACCTATGAACACGTGCTCGGCCCCAATACCGAGGTCAGCCTCGCCGCCGGCCCGCAGCGAGTGCATGAAACCGAGAACCTCAATCAGCTCTTCGGCATTCCCGCCGGCATTCCTTTGCCTACTACACTGCCCTCCCAGCGGCCGTATCGCACCTATTTCGCGGCGCAGGGCGCCTTGCAGCATCGGGCCGGCCCAACCGCCCTGTCTCTCTCCGCTCAACGTTCGGTCACGGACAGCGGCGGCCTGACCGCCAACGCCGCGCAAGTCACCTCCGTCAGCCTTGGCGCGGGCCGCCTTATTGCCGAGGTTTGGCACGTTAATGCGGCGGCCACTTACGAACGCATGTCCGCCGCCAACCTGATTGGCGCCACGGGCGCGTTCCAAGGCGTCATCGCCAGCGGCGGCATCGACCGCTCGCTGGGCCCTGCCTGGCGCCTCTCCGCCCGCTTCGCGACTTCGCATCAACGTCGCACGGGCAATCTGCCCTTCGGCGGCGCCTTGAACAGCAACTCAATAAGCCTGGGCATCTCTTACAATTTGCGCCTCCGCCAGGAATAATTTCGTGCCCGCGCCGTCTCGCATGGCCAGGCTGGCGCTATTGCGCCGGCGCGCCTGGAGCGTCTGTCTCTGCCTCTTCGCCGGCTGGATGGTCGGCCTCGCGCTGGCCCACTGGCTGCCGCCACGCTACCGCGCTCACGCGACACTGTTGTGGACGCCGCGCGCCGGCAATCCCGCCACGAACCTCCTCGATCGCGTCGGCCAGGTCTTGCGCCCCGACCGATTGGCCCCCGTCCTAGCCGCGTACCCCACATTCGGCTTGCCGAGACGCCTTACTGCGCAGGCGCTCTCCCGCCGGCTGCTCGCGGATATCCGCCCACAACTGCCGGCCGGCTCGGAAAACGGGGTAGCCTTCGATCTTTCTCTCTCTGCCCGCCAGCCCGAGCTTGCCGCCGCCATGTTGCGTTCCATCGTGGCGCTTTTCACTCAGCCGGCGGCTGCGCCGCCCCGCCCTTCTGAAATCACCCCGTCGCCCTCTCCCGCGCTGCAGCGGGCGCGCGCCCAGTTGGCCGCGGCACGGACGGAATGGAAAAAATTTCAAGCGTCTCATCTCGGCTTCTCGCCGGCCCAAGCCGCCAGCGACGCCGCGCTGCAAGCGACGTTACGCAAGGAGCTAGTCGAGGCTCGGCGAGCCTGGGCGGAGGCCAAGGCGGAAGCGGCGCGGCAGAGGCAAAGCCTGGCGGCGCTGCCACCACCCCCTGCGCCCGCCCCCTCCAGTCCGCCGCCGAGCGATCTCGCCCTAACGAAATTGCGCGATCTCGAGACGCAACTGACACAGTTGCGCAAGCGCTACACGGAAAACTATCCCGGGGTGCAGCGGCTCGAGAGCGAAATCGCCGTCCTGCGCCGAAAGCTGCCAGAGCACCCCCCGGCCCCGCCCACTCCTGCCGCCGACACGGCCGAAATCTCCGCCTGGAACGACCTCGTCGCGCAGCTAAAAGCCAATCGCGCTCTCGCCGAGCGGCAAGTCGCCGCCTCGCAGAAGCGGATCGCGGCACTCGAAAAGCAATCGGCGGCCGTGAAGCTGCGCCTGCGCGCCGCGCCCGAATGGAATCGCCAGGCCGCCGCCTTGCAACAAGCTCTACAGCAGGCGCAAACCGCGGTGCAAGCGGCGCAGGCGCCGCCCCCGCCCGTCCCCCTGCCGAATTCGCCGTTTGTCGTCTTGCGCGCGCCGAGCCTGCCGCTTCGTCCCTATTTCCCCGATCCGTTTTTATTCGGCATTGCCGGTTTGCTTGCCGGGATGGCCGCCGGCATCGAATGGGCCAAATACCGTGACCGTCATGACGCTCTGCTGTGGGGCGAGACGACCGCCGCGCGCTGGTGCGAGGCACCACTGCTTCCCGGCATTCCTCCCTTGCTCAGCCGCGGCGAGCGCCGCTGGCGCGCGGCGCGCAGTTGGCTCGAAACCGGAGCCATGGCTTTGCTGTTCGGCTTGCTCGTAGCCGGCAACGTCATGCTCTATCTCAGGCGCTAGCCATGCACTCCACGACCCACAACCAACCTCAGCCGTCGCCGAGGAGCTTGCTGCCGCGCGGCGAAGGGCTGCCGCTTGCCGCGATGCATCCCCTGGCGCCGAATCCGCCGGCGAAGAGCCGGCTGGTGACCTGGCAAGACTGGGCCGGAACCGCGGCCGAGCGCTTTCGCCTCTTGGCGGCGAGGCTCGTGCGGTGGCGCGACTCCACCCCCGGTCCGGCGCGGCGAGTCTTGGCTTGCACCAGCAGCATGCAGGGCGAGGGCAAAACCGTGGCCGTCGCCAATTTGGCCCTGGCGCTGGCACGGGCCACGCAAGCGCGCGTGCTGCTCATCGAAGGCGATCTACGCCAGCCGGGCGACCGTTCCAGCATGGAGCGACTCTGGGGCCTTCCCCATCTCTCTGGTCTTGGCGATTGGATCGCCGTCGGCGCCGGAGCGAAATCGGCCGCCCCTCCGTCCCTGCAGCCTTTTCTTCACAAACTCGGTCCGGCCGATCTGTTCTTGCTGCCGGCCGGGTCGCCCATCAACGCGCCGTTGGAATTCTTGAACTCGGAAGCAGCCGCGCAGTGCCTTGCTTCCCTCGCTCTCACCTTCGATTGGATCTTGATCGACACTCCGCCCTTGCTGCCCTTGGCCGATGCCCAAGCCTGGTGCCGCTGCGCGGACGGCATGCTCCTCGTGGTCCGGGAAGGCTGGACCCGTCGTCCTTTATTGCAGCGCGCCTTGCGCGGCGCGGACCGCTCGCGGCTTGTCGGCGTTTTGGTCAACTCCAGCCTGGAAGCCGAGCGCGACTGCCGGCGTTGGCCGCCCGCCCGAGCGCATCTCCCCTTGCACCTGCCCGCCGCCCATCGTTCGTAGCGGCCAACCGCCCTGTGGCGGGCGGCGGCGAATTGGCGCTTGCGGCGGCCGCGCGCCGCCGCGCTTTATACTGTTTGGTTCCGGCAGATTCCCTCCTCCATGTCTGGTATTCGATCCTCGCTCGTCGAACTGATCACCGCCACCGCAACCGATCTGCCTCCGGATGTGCGGCGCGCCATGCGATCGGCAACGGGAAGCGAGCTCCCCTCCACCCAGAGCGGCCAGGCCCTCGCCATCATCGACGACAACATCGCCATGGCGGCCGCCGATAGCGGGCCGATTTGCCAGGACACCGGCATGCCTACGTTTTTCTTCCGCGTGCCGATCGGCTGTAATCAAATCGCCATGGCGGCCGACATTCGCGCCGCCGTGGCCGAGGCCACGCGGCGCGGCAAACTCCGCCCCAATAGCGTGGACTCGCTGAGCGGCAAGAACAGCGGCGACAATCTCGGTCCCGGCACGCCCGTCATCCATTTCGAGCAGTGGGAAAACGCCGAGGAGATCGAGGTCAAACTCCTCCTCAAGGGGGGCGGCTGCGAAAACAAGAATATTCAGTATTCCCTGCCCTGCGAGCTCGACCATTTGGGCGCCGCCGGCCGCGACCTGGAAGGAGTGCGCAAGTGCGTCTTGCACGCCGTGTGGCAGGCTCAGGGCCAGGGTTGCGCCCCCGGCGCGCTGGGGGTGGCGATCGGCGGCGATCGCGCTTCCGGCTATGAAGCCGCCAAGGAACAACTGCTGCGCCCGCTCCAGGACGTTAATCCCGACCCCCGCTTAGCCGAACTCGAAGCCTACATTCTCGATCGCGCCAACACTTTGGGAATCGGCGCCATGGGATTTGGCGGCGCCGTGTCGCTGATAGGCTGCAAGATCACGGCGCTGAATCGCCTACCGGCCAGCTATTTCGTTTCCGTGGCCTACGACTGTTGGGCTTTTCGCCGTCTGGGCGCGGTCCTCGATGCCGGCACCGGCGCCTTGCGGCGCTGGCTCTATCGCGATGGAGAGGCGCCCCCGGCGGCCGCGCTCGTTACGGCGGCCCCGGCCGACAGCGGCCGCATTCGCCTGCGCGCGCCGCTCGAGGAGGCCGCGGTGCGCCGCCTCAAAGTTGGCGACTTGGTCTCCATCTCCGGAACCATCTTCACTGGCCGCGACGCCGTCCACGCCCACCTCATGCACCATGAGCCGCCGGTCGATTTGCGCGGCGGCGTGCTCTATCACTGCGGTCCGGTCGCGCTCGAAACTCCCGCGGGCGGCTGGCGCATCACCGCCGCCGGCCCCACCACCAGCAGTCGCGAGGAACCCTATCAGGCCGACATCCTGCGGCGCTATGGCGTGCGCGCCGTCATCGGCAAGGGCGGCATGGGAGCCCGCACCTCGGCGGCGCTCGCCGCCTGCGGCGCCGTCTATCTGAACGCCGTCGGCGGCGCGGCGCAGTTCTACGCTCGCGCCATTCGCGCCGTGCGCGGCGTGCATTGGCTGGAATTTGGCCGCCCGGAGGCGATGTGGGAGCTCGAGGTCGAGGACTTCCCCGCCGTCGTCACCATGGATGCCCACGGCGCCAGCTTGCACCGCGAGATCGAGCAAGCCTCGGGGGAAAAGCTAGCCGCCCTGGCCGCCGACCTCCGCTCGCGGTAATCTCGTGAATCCATGCAAGACATCACCCTCCTCCACGGCGATGGCATCGGCCCCGAAGTCGTCGCCGCCACGTTGAAAGTTCTTGACGCCGCCGGCGCCGAGATTCGCTGGCACGACTTCGCCGTCGGGCAGGAAGCGATGGATAGCGGCACCGACTTCTTGCCCAAGGCCATGCTGGCCAGCATCGCGACCACCGCCGTCTGCCTCAAGGGCCCCATCACCACCCCGATCGGCGGCGGCTTCCCCAGCGTTAACGTAGCCTTGCGCAAGCACTTCGACCTTTATTCGAACCTCCGCCCGGTCTACAACCTCCCCAACGTCCCCAGCCGTTTCGAAAACGTGGACCTGGTCGTCGTGCGCGAAAACACCGAGGGCCTCTACAGCGGCATCGAGCACGAGGTGGTGCCGGGCGTGGTGGAAAGCCTCAAGATCGCCACCGAAAAGGGCTGCCGCCGCATCGCGCGCTTTGCCTTCGAGTATGCGCGCCGGCATGGCCGCAAGCGCGTGCACGCCATTCACAAGGCCAACATCATGAAGCTCACCGATGGCCTTTTCCTGCGTTGCGCGCGCGAGGTGGCCCAAGAGTATTCCGAGATTCAATACGCCGAGGCGATCGTCGACAACGCATGCATGCAGTTGGTGATGAAGCCGCGCCTGTTCGACCTCCTGGTGCTCGAGAACCTCTATGGCGACATCCTTAGCGATCTCTGCGCCGGGCTGGTCGGCGGCCTGGGGCTGGTCGCCGGCGCCAATCTCGGCGAACATCATGCCATCTTCGAGGCCGTGCACGGCTCGGCGCCCGATATCGCCGGCCAGGGCGTGGCCAATCCCACGGCGGTGATGATGGCGGCGGAAATGATGCTGCGCCATGTGCGCCAGGTGGCCGCCGCCGACCGCCTGCGCGCGGCGCTGCTGGCGGTCTATGGCGCGGGCGAGCACTTGACGCGCGACGTGGGCGGCCGCGCCGGCACCGCGGAATTCACCGAGGCCGTCCTCCGCGCCGTGCCGCCCACCTAGGCGGCGCGGCTGCCTACTCCTCCGGCGGCGTGGTCAGCACCGACGCGGCCTGCAACCCGGACGCCAATTCCGGAATAATCCCCAGTTGCGCGTAGATCGGCCGCACCACCTCCCGCAGCGCCGGCAGGCGCGCCGCAAACCAGGCGGCGCCGAGAAGGCAGGCGACGCCGCTGATGCACAGCGTGGCCGGCGCGCCGATGCGCGCCGCGACCTCGCCCGCCAGCAAGCTGCCGAATGGCGCCATGCCGACGAAGGCCATCGTGTAATAGCTCATCAGCCGGCCGCGCTTGTCCTCCTCGACGATGGTTTGCAGGATCGTGTTGCTCGCCGCCATCTGCTGCATCATTCCATAGCCGACGAAGTAGATCAGAATCAACGAAAGCCACAGCCAGCGCGACTCCGCGAAGACCACCAAGCTGGCGCCGAAGACCGCCGCCGAAAACGCCACCACCCGTCCCAGCCCGATCACGCTGCGCCGCGCTGCCAGCGCCACCGCGCCCGTCAACGCGCCGACGCCCGAGGCGCCCATCAAAAAGCCGAACGTGCCCGGCCCGCCGTGCAAGATCTTGCCGGCGAAGATCGGCATCAGCACGGTATAGGGCATGCCCATCAGGCTCACCAGCGCCAGCAGCAATAAGATCGCCCGGATCGGCAGCAAGCCCGCCACGTAGATCCAGCCGGCGCGCAGCTCCTCGAACATTCCCACCCGCTTGGTCGCCGGCGGCCGCGGCGCCAAGCGCATGGCGAAAAGCGACGCAAGCACGGCTATGTAGCTGATCCCGTCGAGCAAAAAGCAATAGCCCTCGCTCGTCGCCGCGATCAGCACGCCGGCAATCGACGGGCCGATCAGCCGCGCCATGTTCACCATCGAGGAGTTCAAGGCAATGGCGTTGGCCAGGTCTTCCCGATCCTCGACCATTTCCACCACGAAAGCCTGCCGGCCAGGCATGTCGAAGGCATTGATCAAGCCCTGAAACGCGCTCAGCCAGACAATATCGAGAACCGTGATCCTGCCCGTGAGCGCCAGCGCCGCCAGCCACAGCGATTGCACCATCGAGAGAAGCTGCGTCGCCACCAGCACGTGATGGCGGTTCAGGCGGTCCACCCAAACGCCCGCGAAGGGCGCCAGCAGAAAGGTGGGAATTTGTCCGGCAAAGCCCACCACGCCGAGCAGCAGGGCCGAGTGCGACAGCCGATAGACCAGCCAGACCGTCGCGATGCGGGTCATCCACGTGCCGATCAGCGAGATGCTCTGGCCGCCGAAAAAAAGCCGATAGTTACGGTGCCGCAACGCGCGAACGACGAAGGCGAGGCGCGCGCCTTTACTCACTTTGCCTCTCGATGCGCCCGCATTCCGGCATTCCATTCATGATAGGACACGGCTCTGATGCACCCCCAGTCGTCGCTCCGCGGTTCGCGAGCGAGCGCCGCGTAGACCGCGCGCCGCCAAGAGCCGCGCCCTGCGCCACCAATAAAAAAACGGCGGGCGATACGCCCGCCGTTGGAGGCAAGGAGATTGCAATGCGGAATTGGCCGCGGCGTAGCCGCGAAGCTCGTCGACTCGCGCTTCCTACCCCGGCACGATGCGGGGCGTAATGAAGAACAGCAGCTCCTGACTGGTGTTATTCACGGATTGCCGCTTGAACAGGTTGCCGATCACCGGCAAGCTGCCCAGGAACGGCACTTGGAATACGGTGTTCTGATTGTTGTTGATCATCACGCCGCCGATCACCACCGTGCCGCCGTTGGCCACCAAAACGTTGGTGGTGGCCTGCTGCGTGTCGATGGCGGGAATGCCGTTGACCGCCGGAATGCCGGTGTCGATGGCGTCGTTTTCGACGTCCACGTTCATGAAGATGGTGTTGTCGGCCGTAATCTGCGGCGTGACCGTCAGCCGCAGGGTTACGTTGAAGAACTGCACGCTGATGGTGTTGTTGATGGTGGTCTGCACCGGGATGCGAACGCCCTGCTGCACCATCGCTTGCATGTTGTTTTGCGTGACCACCTTGGGCCGCGACAAGATATGGCCCAGGCCCTTCGACTCCGCCGCGGTCAGGATCGCATCCAGCCGGAACGTGCTGCTGGCGTTGATGAAAGCCAGCCCGCTGGTCGGCGCCGCGGCGCCCAAATTGACGTTGAGCGGCAGCAGACTGCCGGTCGTCAGCGGATACTTGGGGTTGGCGATGCCGGTCACCGTCTGACCCGCGCCCACGTTATTCACGCCCCCTACCGCGCTGGAAGCGTTGCCGGCGCCGAAGCCCAGTTGCACGCCCAGGTCGCGCACGAAGTTGCGCGACGCCGCTACCACCCGCGCCTCGATCTCGACTTGCGGCGTCTTGCGGTCCAACCGCGTCACTAGGGCGTCGATCGCCGGCACCGTGTCGGGATGCACGTGCAGGATCAGCGCATTGGTGCGCGAGTCGGTGGTCACCATCTCGTTCTCGCCCAGGATGAAGCCTTTGGAGGTGAGAATTTTCGCCACATCGTCGGCTTTGGCATAGCTGAGCGGCATGACCTTGTCCACGAAGGGCGCCGCCGCCGCTTCCGATTGCTTGAATTTGGCGATTTCCTCGTTCTGCGCCTGCAAGGTCTTGATGTTGGCGATGTAGAGGACATCGCCCTCCAGCTTGCGGCCCAGCCCGTTGTTGCGCAGCACGATGTCGAGCGCCTGATCCCAAGGCACCTGCTGGAGCACCAGTGTCACGCTCCCCTTCACCGCCGGATCCACGATGATGTTCAAGCCGCTGATCTGGTTGATCAGGCGGAAGAAGTCGGTCAGATCGGCGTTCTTGAGATTCAGCGTGATTTTCTCACCGCTATAGATTGTCGGCTCGCCCGTGCCCGGCGTAATGCCCAGCAGCGGCTGCATTAGCGAGGGCGGAGTTTGCCCGCGCGGCGTCGCGCTGGATTCGGCCGAACGCTCCGGCGCGGCCGGCGCGGGCGCCGCTACCGGCGCGAAATGCTCCGCCGCTCGAGCCGCCAGCGCGCTCTCGCGCATCGGTGGCGCGGGTGCCGCGGTGGCCCCGCTCGCCATTGCATCGTGGGGCGGCAAGGACGCAGCCGGCATGTTTGTCGCCGGCACGGGAGCCGGCACGGGAGTCGGCACGGGAGCCGGCACGGACGGAACTGCCGTCGCCGCCGTGGCTTCGCTCGCCGCCGGAGCCATGTCCTTGTGGCGCGAGGCGGTCGTCGCCGGCGCCTTGGTGCTCGGTACGATCGTCCCCGTTGCGAGTTCGCTCGTCGCCGCCGAACCGGTCGCGGCGCGTTTTCGCGCCGGCGCCGCCACGGCTTTGCCCACGAACTCCGGCGCCGCCGCCACGGCAATGCGCAGATGGTCGCCTTCCGCCATCACCTTCGGATGCACCGGCTCGTTGAGATCCAGCACAATGCGCACCACCTGCGGCTCGAACTGCCCCGCGCGTACGTCGCTGATGCCGGCGTTCAAAACTTTCCAGTGCTCGCGCGGCAGCGCGTCCTGGGAATCTTTCAGATCGAGCACCCACCGGTCCGGATGATGGAGGACGAAGCTGTGATATTCCGGTGAATGGGGCGTGACGCTAAGATTGACGATCGTGCTGTCGGGCTGGGCCTCGACCGTCAAACGGGTCACCTTCGTGCGCGGCGCCACCTTGGCGGCCGCGATCGCCTGCGGCGTCGGCGCCGCGGCTTGCGGCGGAATCATCGTCGCCGAAGCGCTCCCCGCGGCCAGCGCCGCGGCCAGCGCCGCCCCGAGCGCCCACTTCGCGGCCCCGCGCGCTCCGCCCCGCTTCTCGGCGGCGCGTTGCCAGTTCGTTCGTTGCGTCATCATATGGCTCCCCGTTCCTAAACTCCTGTTGGTGCCGCCTGCTATTTGCTCTCCGCTTCGGAAGCAATGCCGCGCGTCACTTCGGCCCCCACCGTCTGTCCCTTCGCCAGCGCCCGGGTGCGCTGGAATTCGATGCCCGACGGCTCCAGCCGCTCGACCAGGCCGTCGTAGATTCGGTCCCCGGGCCGCAAGAAATACGTCTCGTCGCCCTGTTCCACCAGCGCCACCGGGCCGGTCGGGCCGCCCACCGCGATGCCTTGCACTTGCAAGCGGTCGATCAGCAAGCCCGCCTTGCCGGCCGGCAGATCGAGCGGCTGCCCTTTCCCCGACCCCGGCGGGGCAATCAGCGTCTTGAAGGGATCGCGCCGCGAACGCGGCGTCAGCTGGTGCGGTGCCGCCGGCGCCTGCGCCCCAAGCGCGCCCGCGGCCAACAACGCCGCCAGCGCCAGCCCGGCGATGCGCGCCCAACTCGCGCGGGCCGTCTTGATTCTCGGATCCTTGGATACGGTGGGCATGATGAAATCCCGCGAGTCCTATTTAGCCTGCTTGCCGCGCGCCGGCGACGCCGCCGCGGCCGTCGTATCGGCGCTGAAAAACGTCGTCACCGTGCAATCGGCCGACACCGATTCCCCCGGCGTATACGGATAATTGCCTTCGTTGCGGCCGATCCCCTTCAGCGCCAGCGCATCCACGTTCACGATCCGCTGCAGGCGTCCCAGGTTCGCGTAGAAGCGCTGCAGGTCGGCGTAGGAGCCGTCGAGCGTCAGATCGTAGGGGGCGGCGACATAGAATTCCTTGCGCACCAGGGATTTCACGCTGATCTTGCGAATGAAGACCGAGCTTCGCTCGGCCGTGTCCTGGAGGTCGCGCACGAATTGGTCGGTGGCTTGCTGCGTGGGCACGATCGACAGCAGCGTGTCGAGCTGCCGTTGCAGCGTCTGGTTTTCGGCCCGCAGCAGCTCCGCCTGCCGCGCGTACGGCCGCAGCTGTGCGTTCTGGCGCTCGACGCTCTGGATCTGCGTTTCGGTGGCGGCATTGTCGGCGCGCGCGCCGCTCAGCAGAGTGTATTGGCCGACGAAAAACAACACCACGGCCAAAACCGCGAAGAGCAGCACCTGTGCCCGGGGCGACATGTCTTGGAAGGATGGCATCGCACGTGTCTCCGCTCGTTGCGCCTAGGAACGAACCTTCGCCGCCGCCGCGGCCGGCTGGCCGCCTCCGCCGTTCGACTCCGGAGCGGCCGTGAGGGTGAACGTGTAGGGATTGGGGCCGGTCTTGCCGGTGGCTTCGACCGACTCATGCAGCGCGACCTGTTGGAAATAGCCGCTGCGCCGCAGCGCCGTCATCAAGTTGGCGACCGCCGATAGGTTCATCGCCGAGCCGTCGATGCTCAGCGTCCCGGCCTTTTGCGAAATGGCCGTCAGCCACACCCCCGGCGTGGCGTCCACCGAGCGGCGCACCGCCTCCAGTAGCGACGAGGGGCCCAGTTGGCTGCTTTTCAGCTGGTCGATCACGTTGATCCGCTGCGTCAATTGCTGCCGCCGCGTGGTGTTTTCCTGAAACTCCCGCCGCACCGCCTGCAGCCGCAGCGACTCTTGCCGCGCCGCTGTCAACTGCGCCGCCAGCTGCGTGGTTTGATGCTGCACGTAAACGTAATCGCCCCCCAAGGCCAGCAGCGCGATCACGATCAGACCCACTCCCAGCATCGTCGCCGGCGGCGCCGAGGCGGCAAACGCCTCCGGCATCACCCTGGCGGACTTGGACCGCTTGACGGCCGTGCCGATGAGATTGATGCGAATCATAGGTCCTCGAAGCTGCGCAACGCCAAGCCCACCGCCACCGCCAGGCGTGGCCGGTTGTGGGCGATCACGTCGCCCATAGTCCCCGTCTCCACGTAGCCGACCCGCCGGAAGGGATTGAGCAATTCCACCGGCACGCCGAACTCCGATTGCAGCAAATCGATCAGCCCCGGTGTCTGCGCCGCCCCCCCCGAGAGCATCAGCTTGCCGACGTGCTGTCCGCCGGTGCTGGTGCGGAAGAAGTCGAAGGTTTTTTGAATTTCCAGCAGGATGATCTCCGAGACCGACTTCAGCACCGGCAGCCGCTTCTCCTCCGGCGGTCCCGCGCTGCCCCCCAGCTTGGCCGCCTCCGCCTCCTCGAATCCCAGCCCGAACTCCTTTTGCAGCGCGTCGGTGTACTGGTTGCCTCCCACGCTCACGTCGCGGGTGAAGAGCGGCGTGTCGCCCTTCGAGACGATGATGTTGGTGACGCTTGCGCCCACGTTGAGCAGCGCCGCGATCTCGTCGGGCGCCGGCTGATAATTGAACTCGTAGCAGTTGTGCAGCGCGAAGGGATCGTGATCGACGATCGCCGGCGTCAGCCCCGCCATGCTGAGCGCGTTGCCGTAGTTGGTGATCTTGTCCTTTTTGACCGCCACCAGCAGCACGTCCATCGTTCCGTTTTCCTTCAGGTCGAGGATTTGATAGTCGAGGTTGACGTCGCTCAACTCGAAGGGCACGTGCTGCGCTGCTTCCACCGCCATGGTATCCGCCAGCTCTTCCTCGGTCATCGCCGACATCGAGATCTGCTTGACGATGACCGAGTGCCCGCTCACCGCCGTCGCCACCGCGCGGTTCTTGCTGCGGTTGTCCTTGAGCATCTGCGCGACCGTGCTCGAGAGCGCCAAGTTGTCCACGATCGCGCCGTCCACCACCACCTCGGGCGAGAGCGGACGCAGATCGGCGACCGACGCTTCCAGTCCGGCGCGCGTTCGCTGCACCTCGACCAGCTTCACTGAGTTCGAGCCGACGTCGAGGCCTAACAGAGGACGATTTTTGGGGCGTCGCGCCATGGTTATCGACTCTCCCGCGCCTTCTCCGGCCGCCGCGGCGCGGCCGCCGGCGCCACCGGGAAACTTTGCCGCTCCATCCAGCGGTCTAGCACCGTCTTCTTGAACTTCCAGCGATTGCCGAGCTTGAAAGCGGGAATCCGCTCCTCGGCTAAGTATTTGTAGAGCGTGTCGCTGGAGATGCCCAAATATTCCGCCGCCTGGCGGATATTCATCACCTCGGGCGATTCGTTCATGTTCCCCATAACCTCGCTCCCGGACCTTCGGACAGGCCTACCTTGCCTCGCATGCGCCTGGCGGAGTTTCTTTGGCGCTCGCGGTGAACTCATCGCACGTTCGCTGCCATCTCCCTCCGCCGACACGGGCCCTTTACTGCCCGCCGGGGCAGGTTCTAGGTCTTTCTGGGGCCAAAAAAACGATGTGAATGACTTTTTATCCGGGTCACGCCGGCAAGTCAAGGTGATTTTCCGCTTCTCTTCCCTGTTTCGTCCGCGAATCGCGCGTAATCACCAAGAACACGCTACGATGGTGTGGATTGCGTTGGCGCCGGCTGCCTTCTTTCGCACTAGGCCGCCACGGCGAGTCACTCCGGCGCGTCCCGCACAGCGCGGGCATTGCCACCGCAACCGCCGGTCACCGCCCGCCGGGCCAGGTGGCCGCTCCCCCCACGTATCGTTTTCTCACGTTATTCCGGGCGCAACGCCCTGCCCGAACGAACGATTTCCCCCTGCCCCGCCCGCCAGCCCGGCTGACGGCGGCCGATAACCCGGGCCCCGCGCCTGTTCATCCCACCAGAGGCGTTTACTCTAGCCGCTCGGCGGCGCGCAGCCGCGCGTCCGCCGGCAAATGAGGGTTCTCCGCCAGCCCTTCCAGCGCCTCGCGATCGTCGCTGGCCAGCGCCGCCTGCAACAGATCGCTCGGCGGCCGCCGAATCCGCGCCCAGGCCCCGCGCCGGCATACGTTGACTCGATCCGTCGTCGCCCATAGCAAGGTATCCGCATCGTCCTCGTCGCAGCTCTCGACGATGGCGCGCCGCACCACCGCCTCCCGGCTCGCCTGGTAGTGCCGCTTGCGAGTGGCATCGGGCGCATCCAGGTATTGAAAGACGTTAATCGTCACTTCCGTCTCCGCCGGCCAGCGCGCCGCCAAGTCCCAGAGCCGCGTCAGGTGCGCCGCCGCGTCGTCGCGCGTCGCCGCTTGCTCGAGCCGCTGCTTCTGCCGTCCCAGATACCCGGCGTTGGTCAGCAGCGCCAGCACCAGCTCCTGGCGCGGATGATCCTCAAGCTCGAGCTCCTTGTCCTCGGGATCGACCAGGCGCTCGACCAGCGCCTCGATCACTTTCGGGTTGCGTATCAACGCCAGCCGCTCGAGATGGGTGGCGCGCTGGAAGATCTCGCGCCAGTCGTTGATGAAGTCGAAGGTGCTGACTACCGTTGGGTTCTCGCGCAGGCAGGCCCGCACGAATGGATCGGCGTCGCCTTGCATCCGTCGCAGCAAGCTGCGCGAGCCCTGGTCCTTATAGAGACGCGCATGGCGCGCGAACCAGCGCCGCACTTCGGCATTCTCGTCCCCCACCGCCAGCAGGGCCACCTCGATGGGCGGCGTCAGCTCGTCGCGGTACAGACGGTGCAGCAGCCGAATCCGCCCCTCGCTGTCGGCGCCCGTGTAGCGGCTCAGCAGCTCTTGGATGGTATAGGCGTCCGGATAGCGGTAGCGCGGCAGCGCGCTTCTGGGGTCCATGGCGTTTGAGCCATCCTAGCCGCCCCCCGCGCCGGGAACAAGCCGCCGGTTGCCATCAACGCCGCGCCGCGCCCGCCGCCTAATAACTGATCTTGTCCGGACGGGCCATGTACTTGTGGTAGAGTTCGGTTCCCTTGTCGGTCAGCGGCACCTCTTCGCCGCCGATGAAGAGATACTTCACGACGTTGTGCAGATCGAGTGGATCTCCGGTGGCGACGAAAAGATCGGCGCGCTTGCCCGGGTCGATGGAGCCCAACTCGTCCGCCACCCCCAGGATCTGCGCCGGATAGAGCGTCACCGCCTTCAGCGCCTCCTCCGCGGACAGCCCGTAGGCCTCGGCCAGGGCGGCGTTTTGCGCCAGGTTGCGCGCATCCGTGGCCGAGCCGCTGGCGATGCAAAAGGGCGCGCCGTTTTTCGCCAGCGCCGCCGGCGTCGTGTACACCGCGTCGTAGGGATCGTTTTGGCTGTTGGGCAGCGACGTGAGCGGGCCGTAAATGATCGGCACGTTGTGCTGCTTGATCAAGCCCAGCGCTTGCCAGGCGTCCTTGGCGCCGGCGAGCGCATAG
Organism: Terriglobales bacterium; assembly: GCA_050746125.1. Classification (GTDB taxonomy): domain Bacteria; phylum Acidobacteriota; class Terriglobia; order Terriglobales; family SCQP01; genus JAJPKR01. The sequence goes on from JBOGKX010000203.1 coordinate 46,792, forward strand.
TGCAGATGCTCGGACTCGCCGAAGTCGATGGCGGCGCGAATGTCGTCCACGCGATTCACCACGAAGATCACCGGCAGCTTGCCGGTCACGTACGGCGCCATGGCGTCCAGTTCGACGTTATCGTCCTCGGCGGTGCGCCGGGCGGCGGCGTAGAGCCGGGCGCGATCGAAGTAATCGCGCAGCGCGTTGACGTGCCGCCGGTACTCGCGCGCCCGTTCCTCGGCCGACGGCGGCCCCGATCCAGCCGCGAGCCGCGCGAAGAAGCCGCGCCCGCCGGCGTGCTTGGGCGGAAAATTCACCCACAGCGCCACCGACCGCTTTACCGCCATTTGGTCGCGGGTCCAGCCGGCCAGTTGAATCAGCGAAGCCTGCCCGGCGATGACCCCGCCGCGCATCGCCGTCAACGCGTCCGTGATGCCGTTGGTGCGCACCGTGGGCACGATCTCGTTCGTCGGGTTGACGGCGATGGCGGCCACTTCGGCGGGGTTGAAATCGCCCACCTCCTGCGTGTCCATCGTGCCCGGCTCGCCCTCCGGCACCAACTGGATCCCTAGCGTGGTGTTGGCGTCCACCAGCCCTGGATACACCGACAGCCCGCGCACGTCGATCACCCGCGCCCCGCTCGGCACCGCGACCCGGGCGCCCACGGCCACGATCTTGCCGCCTTCGATCAGCACCGTGCCGTCGGCGATGGCCGGCGCGCTGACGCGCACGATGCGTCCGTGCACCAAAGCGATGGCCGGCGGCGGCACGGCCGCGGCCGTCATGCCGCAGCCCAGCGCCGCAATCGCGAACCCGGCCAGTGCGAGTGTCGCGCGTCTCATTGCTCGTTGCCTCCCTCGTGGCCGGCGGCGAGGTTCCCGAAAAAGCTTCCGCCCGGCTTGAAGTTGCGCTCGTACCACGCCGCGTCGTGGCGCGCCGCCAAATCCTTGGCGCGGTCGAAGTACACCACGCCGTCCACGATCGTCATCGTCACCATCGAGGCGGGCGCGAACGGATCGCCGTTGAAGATGGCCAAGTCGGCGTCCTTGCCCACGTCGATCGAGCCCGTCGTCCGCTCGATGCCCAGCATCCAGGCCGGGTTCAGCGTGATCATGTCCAGCGCCTGCTGCTCGCTGAGGCCGCCATAATGGATGCCCTTGGCGGCTTCTTGATACAGCCGCCGCGCCCGTTCATCGCTGTCCGAGTTCACCGCCACCCGCACGCCTTTTTTGGTCAGCAGCGCGGGTGCGTAGGCAATGGAGTCGCTGGCCTCGTTTTTGTACTCCCACATGTCGGCAAAGGTCGAAACCCCGGCTCCGTGCGCCTTGATCTCCGGCCAGATCTTGTAGCCCTCCAAGCCATGCTCGAAGGTGCGGATCTTAAAGCCGAAGTGATCGGCCAGATCGAGCAGCATCAGCATCTCGTCATTGCGGTAGGAATGGGCGTGCACCAAGATCTTGCCCGCCAAGATCTGCACCAACGGATCGAGATCCAGATTGTCGCGCGGCGGTTCCGGATGCTCGCCTTGCGCCAGCGCTGCCCGATAGTCTGCCCAGCGGTGCTGATATTCGCGGGCGCGCGTGAACGCGGTGAAGAGCACGTTCTCCACGCCCTGCCGCGTCGCCGGATAACGCTGCGGCCCGGTCTCGCCGGGAAAGCGGTTGCTGCGCTTCGGGTTCTCGCCGAGCGCCATCTTGATCCCCTGCGGCGCGTCGGGGTAGAGCATCGCCGCCACCGGCTGCCCCCACTTCAGCCGCACCACCGCGTCCAAGCCGCCGATGGGATTGGCCGAGCCGTGCAGCACGTGGATGATCGTCACGCCTCCCGCCAATTGCCGGTAGAGGCTGATGTCGTGCGGGTTGAGCACGTCCTTGATGTGCGCCATGGCGCTCACCGAAGGCGCCCCCTCGTTGACCCCGCCGTCGATCATCGTGTGCGAATGCTCGTCGATGATGCCGGGAATCACGTACTTTCCCGCCCCCTCGATCACCGGCACGCCCGCCGGCGCGCTCAGCCGCTCGCCAATGGCCGCGATCTTGCCATCACGCACCAAGATCGACGTGTGATCCAGGGTCCCGTGCGTGGCCGTCATCACCGTCGCGTCGTGGATGAACATGCTGCCGGTTTGCGCGGCCGCCGGCGCGGCCGCCACCGCCCCAACCGCCGCCGCCAGCAGCACCGCCTGCATCGCCCGCTTCATGGCTTCACCTCCGTCTCGGCCGGCCTCGCGCCCGCCTGGCCGCCTCGTCGGGGCGGGCGGCTCTCGGGATGCACGAAGATCAGGTGCCCGTCGATAAAGAGATATTTCACCGCCGTCGTCTTGGCGAAAGGTTCGCCGCTCGACACCACCAAGTCGGCGATCTTGCCGGCCTCGATCGAGCCCAATTGCGCTTCCGCCCCTAGAATCTCCGCCGGCCAGAGCGTGGTCGCCCGGAGCGCATCTTCCGCGCTCAGGCCGTGGCTCATCGCCTCCCGCACCTGCGCGAAAAAGTCGTCCTTGTCGGTCAGGCCCTCGCTGGTCAGCGCAAAGCGAATCCCGGCCTTGGCCAGCGCCGCCGCGTTCGCGGCGTTCTCATCCTCTTCCTTTTTCGCCTCGTCCGGCCCCAGCTCGTCGGCATTGTCGGGCTTGAATTCCAGCGTCGCCAGCACCGGGGTCCGCGCCGCCGCCAGCGCCGCCGTTTCCCGCCACGCCTCGCCGCCGCCGGCGATGATCGGGCGCAGGTGAAACTCCGCCGCCACCGCCAGCGCCCGCAGGATGGCGTCGCGATCGTTGGCGATGAAGATCACCGGCTCGTGTCCATTCAGCGCCGGCAATAGCGAGACGATTTGCCGGTCGTAGCGCGGCCGCGCCATCCCCCGCTCGCCCGCCTGCCGGTAAATTGCCTCCGACTCTTGGTACCGCCGCGCATCCAGAAATGACTGCCGGAAGACCGCCACCGCGCCCATCACCGACGACGGATAGCCGCCGCCGAAGCCCCGGCGGGGCCGCAACTCCGCCACCAGCGCCAGGTCCGGGGTGATGATCATGTCGCCGGCCGTCGGCCCGCGCAAGTTGATCAGCGCCGCCTGCCCCACCAGCACCCCGCCCGCCGGCGCGCTCAACGCCGTGGTGATGCCCTCGGCCCGCACCTCGGCCAGGCTGCCGGCCGGCGTGAGCAGGTCCGCCGCCCGCCGCGCCGGCGTCACCCCGCTGGCCGGCGGATCGAGATAGTTCAAATAAGAATTCACCGGCACCGCGTCGAGCGGCGGCGGAGGCGGCGGACTGCTGGCCCGCGCCGGCGCCCGCGCCGGCGGGTGCGGCAGTCCGTACTGGCTGTAGGCATCGATCAAGCCGGGATAGACCGTCAGCCCCTGGCCGTCGATCACCTCCGCCTCCGGCGGCACCGTCGCGTCGGCGCCGACGGCGGTGATCACGCCCTGGCACAGCACCACCGTGGCGTTCTCCAAGGTCGGCCCCGCGACCGTGATCACCCGCGCCCCGCGAATCGCGTAAGCGCCCTGCGGACACTCCGCCGCCGCCGGCCCGGCGGCGGCCAGCAGCCCGCCGGCAACGAGACACCCGAGAAATCCTGAGAGACGCATGCCTCCTCCGCCACTCACAACCACATTCGCCCCGAGAGAAACTGTGACTACGCAAACGAACCTGGGGAGGTTACCACACCGTTCGCGCGATGTCAGCCGGGGCTGCGTTGCGCTAGGCTGTTAGGAATGACGATCGGCGACGCCGCCCCCAACTTCCGCGTTCCCGACGAGAACGGCCGGCCCGTGACCCTGAGCGCCTTCCGCGGCCAAACCGTCGTCCTCTACTTCTTCCCGCGCGCCAATACGCCCGGTTGAATCGTCGAAGCGCGCGGGTTCCGCGACGCCTATGATCGTTTCCAGCGCGCCGGCATCGTGGTGCTGGGCGCCAGTCCGGATCCTCCGGCCGCCGAGAAGAAGTTTCGGGAAAAAGAGGCGATCCCGTTCCCGCTGCTCGCCGACGAGAAGCGGGAGCTGGCCGAGGCTTACGGCGTGCTCAAGGAAAAAAGTATGTACGGCCGCAAGTTCCTAGCCGTCGAGCGCACCACGTTTTTGATCGATGCCGCGGGGCGTATCCAACAGATCTTTAATCGCGTCCGGCCGGAGGGCCACGCCGCCGACGTCCTCGAATTTCTCGGCGTTTAGCCGCCCGCGCACGCCAGCGGCTTGCCGATCTCCCAGTGATGCCCGAAGGGATCGGCGAGCCGTCCCACTCGCCAGCCGTATTCCTGATCCGCCACCGGCCAAACCGCCTTGCCGCCGGCCGCCACCGCGCGCTTGAACATGCTGTCGGGATCGTCCGCGATGAGCACCATGCGCGTGGTGCCGCCGCCCAGCGTCGCCGGGCTGAAATTTTGGTGCTCGGGCGACTCGTCGGCGACCCAGAACTCGCCGCCGCCCAACTTCAGCCGCGCCACCACGGCGCCATCCGGAGCTTCGATCTTGAACGTCTCCACCGCGCCGAAGGCGGCCTTATAGAACTCGACCGCTCGCGCCCCCTGCCGCACCGACAACATTGGTTGCACCGTCATTTCCATGGCCTTTATCGCTCCTCCATGGCCGCCGCCGCCGCGGCCCGCATCGTCGCCACCGTGCATTCGATTTCGGCCCCGCTGGCGCCCGCCGCCAGGCTCGCCACGGGACGCTCCGCCCCGGCCAGCAGCGTGCCCGAGAGCGCGCCGCCTTGGCTGGCGAGCGCCGCCGCCAACTCTCCCGCCGGCAGGCGCGGCGCCCAGATCAGTGGCAGCGCCGGCGCCGTCTTTCGCGCCACCGTCTCGAGCAGCGCGCCCGCTTGCAGCCAGCCGTCGGGGTAAAAAAGCGGACTGTACAGCTCGATCCACTGCGGCGGCGGCACGGGTTGCCGCGCCGCCTCGGCGCGCGCTCGCAACGCCCGCCACGTCTCTTCCCACTCGCCCCGCCGTGGATTCACCCCGCCGGCGAACGAAACCACCGCCACCGCCACCGGCCGCGCCAACACCCGCGCGAGCCACGCCGCCGCCGCGGTCAGCCCCGCCGCGGCCGGCGCGCCGACCACCGCCTGGGCCCACGCGAAGCTCGCCTCCGCCGCGCCGGCGCAGCGCCCCACC
>JBOGKX010000204.1:0-5427 GCA_050746125.1 Terriglobales bacterium
ACCCAGAGCTGCGCCGCTTCGATGCGCCGCCAGCCGGCGGGCAATGCCGCCGGGGCGGCGCGCCATTCGCCGCTTTGGATGCGCACGCCGGAAAACCCCAGCAAGACGGAGCGCAGCAGCGAGCCGGAGTTGGTGAGGAAGCCGGCGTAGTTCTCCGACGGCGCTTCCTTCGCCAGGCCGAACGGCGCGACCCAATCGTTTTCCCATGCGGCGCGGAACAGCTCGGCAGCGGTTTGCGCGGCGCCGAATTGGGCGGCGCTGACGGCGGTGGCAGCGAGGGCGAAGCCGAGCGGGACGGGCTGGCTGGGGCGCAGCTTCTGCTCGAAGAAAAACGTATCGCGCAGCAGCGAGCGAGGCAGCGGCGGCTCATTGACCGCCAAGATGTCCATGTTGCCGAGCGAGTAGCGCGGTCCGGGGCGCGCGCCGTCATAAGGCAGGATCACGCGGCGGTCGGCGGAGAGGGGAACGACCATGGCCTTCGCGGCGCGCGACCAGGCGGGCGGCGCTTGCGCCCCCACGGCGGCGGCGCAGGCCACGGCGGCCTCGAGCGTCATTTTGGCGAGTACGTTGACGTAGGAGCTGTTGGCGACGTCGCCGACGCTCTCGTCGGGCCCCATCATGTGCTGGATCTCGAAGCCGCGCGCGGTGAAGACGCCGCGGCTCAAGATCCATTGGGCGGTTTCGCGCAGGATCGGCCAGGTGACGCCGCGCAGGCTCTCGGCGTTGCCGGCGGCAAGCTGTCCGAGCCACACGGCCCAGCCGATGTCCACGGTGATGTGCTGCTCCATCCAGCCGGTGCCGGCGAAAGTGGGCGTCACGTCGGCGCCCTCTAGCTGGCCCGCTTCCCACGGGAACTGCGCGCCGTCGCGGCCATAGAGCGCGGCCAAGCGGCGCGCGGCCTCGAGCCCGCGCAGACGGAACAGGAGCAGGGAGCGGGCGATCTCCGGCGCGGTCAGCAGGAGCGGCGGCAGGCACCAGGTCTCGGTGTCCCAAAAGCTGTGGCCGTTGTAGCGGTCGAACTGCGACAAGCCGAAGGGCGGCATGCCGTTCAGGTTGGAGCGGTGCAGGCTGGCGTGGAGGTAGAAAAATGCGCCATCGAGCGCGTTCTGGGTGGCGGCGTCGGCCTCGACCAGCACGCGGCCGCGCCACAACTCGGCCCAGGCCTGGCGGTTCTGCTCGCGGAGCAGGTCGAAGCCCAGCATCTTGCCCCAGCCGGCCATGCGAATCGCCTGCAATTCCGGCTGCGAGTGATAGAAGCTGGCCACCAGCGCGGCGATGCTGGAAAGCCGCACCGGCTGGCCGGGGTGGAGCTCGAGCACGACTTCCCAGCGGCCGTCGGCACGGCGGGGCTGAGCGTCGGATCCTTCCAAGATGCATTGCACGGCGGCGCCGATGCGCCCCAGCGCGCCGCGGCTCTCCCAGCCCAGCACCAGATCCACTTCGTTGCGGGGCGGAGCCTGGCTGAAATATTGCCGGCCTTGCTCCGGCGGCGGCGGCGCGATGCGGGCGGTCAGGCGCACGGAAGCCGCCGCGCGCGCGGTCAGCGTTACTTGCTGGCACAGCAGCGCGGGCACGGAACGGCTGGCGAACTGGAGCACCTCGACCTGCACCGGCGCGCCGCTGGGCGGCGTGAGCACCATCTGCGTGGTGAGCTCGCCGCTGGTCAGGTCGAGACTCTGCGTCTCGGTCGCCAATTGACCCGGGGCGAACTCCAGCGCCAAGGGATACGGCGCCGGCGCCAGCGCCTCGGTTTGGTCGGGCGTGCTAGCGCCGGTGTAGCCGCTGACGACGGTGAGCGCGGGCGCCAAGGGATTGACACCGGGCCGGATGCCGATCAGGCCGTTGCTCAGATAGGCGGGGATCCAGCCGGGGGGGAATGAGCGCGCTTCCCAGCGCGGCAAACCGCTGGGCGGCGGCGCCGGCTCGGCGGCGGTGGAAGCCTCGGCGGCCAGCGGCATGGGCGAAGACGCCAGCACGGCGCCCGCGGTCACGGCAGTCGCGTCGAGGATAAATGAGCGGCGGGAAATGGACATCGGCTTTATCGCTTTAGGCGCAGAACTACGGATTCGTAGGGCTCAAGGCGGAGATCGGAGAGCGCTAGCGCGCCCGCGCGACCGCGGCTGTCGATCAGCACCTGGCCGTCCGCCGCGGCCGATGCCAAATGCTCGGTGCGCGGCGCGGCGCTCATATTCAGCGCCACCAGCACGGTTTCGCCGGCCGTGCGCCGTCTGTAGATGAGCACATTCGGATCCTGGGCATCCAACTCCGCCCAGTCGCCGCTCACCAACGCCGGCTCGGCGTCGCGCAGGTGAATCAGCCGCCGGTAATACGAGAGCAGCGACTCGGGTTGCTTTTCTTCGGCGGCCACGTTGACTCGCGCCGCGCTGGCCGGAATCGGCAGCCATGGCCGGCAGGAGGCACAGAAGCCGGCGTCGGGGCCGGCGCTCCATTGCATCGGCGTGCGCTCGCCGTCGCGGCCCTTGTACTTGGGCCACCAGCGCCGGCCGATGGGATCGCGCACCTGGTCCTCGCTGGTGGGATCGGTGGTGACCATGCCGATCTCCTGCCCGTAATAAAGGATCGCCGTGCCCGGCAGTGTCAGCAGCATGGTGGGCAGCAGGCGCGCGATTTGCGCATCGTGGACGCCGTCGCCGTAGCGGTCGATTTCGCGGCGCTGATCGTGGTTATCGAAGAACCAATCCGGCGTGCCGTGCGCGGGATTGTGCACCCACGCCGCGATGCGATGGCGGAAGGCGGGGGCGGAGAGGCGGTTGACGTCGGCGAAGAGGAAGTCGAAGGGCAGTTGTATTTCTTCGCCGTGGCCGTAGTACTCGGCCAGGCGCGCTTCGGTTTGGCCCACGGTTTCGCCGATCAGCACGGCATGGTACTGGTCGGCCAGGCGGCGCAGCCGCTTGAGGACGCCATTCACTTCCGGGAGGCCTTGGTTGTAGACGTGCTTCTGCTGCGGCGGCCCGAAGTCGCCGGTGTGAATCAAGCCGGGGGGATTGTCGCGCAGCTTCGGATCCTCGAACAGCGTGGTGACGGCGTCGAGGCGGAAGCCATCCACGCCGCGCTGCAACCAGAACCGGACGTTGGCGAACATCGCCTTTTCGACCGCCGGGTTGCGCCAGTTCAGGTCGGGCTGCTGGCGGTAGAAGAAATGGTAGTAATACTGGCCGGTGCGGGCGTCGTACTGCCAGGCGGAGCCGCCGAAGAGCGAGGTCCAGTTGTTCGGCGGGCCGCCGTTTTTGCCATCGCGCCAGATATAGAAGTCGCGGTAGGGCGACTGCCGCGACGAGCGCGAGGCCTGGAACCAGGGATGCCGGTCGGAGGTGTGGTTGAGCACCATGTCCAGCAGCACCTTGATGTGGCGCCGGTGGGCGGCGCGCAGCAAAGCGTCGAAATCGGCGAGCGTGCCGTAGCGGGGATCGATGGCGCGATAGTTGCTGATGTCGTAGCCGAAATCGACCTGCGGCGAAGGGTAAAAGGGCGTGATCCAGATCGCGTTAACGCCGAGCGCCTGCAAGTAGTCGAGGTGGGTGGCGATGCCGCGCAGATCGCCGGTGCCGTCGTTATTGGAGTCGGCGAAGCTGCGCGGATAGATTTCGTAGATGACGGCGTGCCGCCACCAGGGCGCCGGCGGCGCGGCCGCCGCTCGCGCCCAGCCGGGCATGGCCAGTAGCGCGGCCGCGAACACCACCACCGCGAGGAGGGCGGGGCGATAAGCGTCGCCGGGCTTCGTTCTCCCACCCCAGCGCCCAAGGGCGCTGGGGACCCCGGGTTTCGGCCGGCCGGGCTTGCTCACGCGAGGCATTGCTTGGCGCTCCGCTGCGCTTCGCTTCCGGGTACGCTGCGCCGCCCGGTCGGCCTGCGGCCTCGCCGGGCCGCCCTGCGGAATTTCGAGGCCCTCCCGCTCGACCGCGGCTTCCAGCTCTTCGCAATGTGAATTCGCGGGCTGCCTCGCCAGGCGGCGGGGCCATTTCGTCGAACATGGCGTCATCGTTGGTTCCCCTGTGCGCCGAGGTCGGCTCCGTGCACGGCTTTGAGGCGCGGATCGAGCCGCAGCGCCGCCTGCCACTCCTGCCGTGCTTCGCGCTGGCGTCCGGCCCGCTCCAGCGCCTGCGCCAGGCCGAGATGAGCGCGCGCAAAACCCGAATCGCTGGCGACGGCGGCCTGGAACTGCTGGATGGCGGCTTCGGTGCGGCCGGCGGCCAAGTCCTTCGCGCCGACGTTCACCTTGAAGATCGCGGCCAGATGCGACTCCTTCTCCTTCTCGATGCGCAGCCCGGCCGCCATCTCGCGCTGCGCGCCGGCGCGGTCGCCGCTCTGGCGCAGCAGGCCGGCCAGCGTATAGTGCGCGCCCGCCAGGCCGGCGTCGAGGGACAGGGCGCGGCGCAGAGCGGCGATCGCTTCCTGGGTTCGGCCCGCCTGCTTGAGAGCCGCGCCCAGCGTGTACTCGGCGGCGGCATAGTCGGGGCGCAGGGCTATGGCGCGCTGCAAGCGCGGAATCGCCTGCGCGAAGTTGCCCTGCTGCCAATAGATCACCCCCAGCGTGTAATCGGCGTCGGCGAGCGTGGGCTCGAGCGCCAAAGCGCGCCTCATCTCCGTCACGGCCTGGGGCAGTTGGTCCTTCTGCTTGTAGCAGAAGCCCAGGTTGTAGTGCGCCTCGGCATTGTTCGGCTGATGGGCGAGCACCCAGCGGTATTGGGTGATGGCGTCGTCGAAGTCGGCCTTTTGGATGTAGGCGACACCAAGATTGTTGTGGGCGCGAATATTGTCCGGCAGCGCGGCCACTAAAGCGCGGAAGGCGGTGAGCGAGCCATCGGCATCGCCCTGTTCGAGCAGGGCCAGGCCGAGGTGGTTGCGCGCATCCCAATCCTTGGGGGCGAGCTGCACCGCCCGGCGCAGAGAAGCGACGGCGCCATCCACGTCGCCCAGTTTCTCGAGCAACTGGCCGAGAGCGTCGGCCATCGGCGCCGACTCGGGCTGGTGGCGGCAGGCGGCGCGCAGCGCGGGCAGCGCCGCGGCGGACTGGCCTTCGTCGGCCAGCGCTTGGCCGAGCGCGAATTCGGCCTCCGCCCAGGCCGGCCGCGCCGCGAGCGCGCGCCGCAAGAGTGGCACGGCGTCGCTATCGTCGCCGAGCAGATGCCAGGCGTTGCCGGCGTGGTAGAGATAGGCCGCCTCGCGCGGCTGCAATGCCACCGCGCGCGTGAACTCGGGCAGCGCGTTCGCCGTTTGGCCGGCGGCGGCCAGCAGCACGCCGAGGGAGTCGTGGGCGGCCGCCGCTAGCGGCGCATCGTCCCCGGCCTGGCGCAACGCCTGGCGAAAGGCCGCTGCCGCCGCCTGCACGCGTCCCTGTGAGTAGAGCTGCCGGCCGCGCCGCAAGGCGGCCGCCGCCGGCGCCGCGGGCGCTACCGGCCGCTGCGC
>JBOGKX010000205.1:0-34577 GCA_050746125.1 Terriglobales bacterium
CTTCACGTACATTGGGGTACGCTCAGTCGGCCTCGCTCCCGCCGCCTCGCTCCGCTCGCGGCATTTCTTGGCGCTCCGCTTCGCTTGGCCGCGCTCCGATGCTATCGCGTGGGCCGGGCGGCGACTCGGCGGCAGTTGCGGTGTAGGCGCGGCGATAGGCGTCGCGGAGCGCCGGTGGCCGCGCGCGTGTCGCGCTCAGGCGCTAGAGCCGTGAGTCTGGCGTTTCCGCGGGGATGCGCGGCAGGCGATTGCAGGAGCATGCAAAGAGCAGATGGCGGCGGAGGGCCGTACACTAGGGTGTTGACCCGAGTTTCGTGAAAGGAGAATCACTCGCCATGGCCTTTGAAGTTCCGCCCCTCCCATACGCTTATAACGCCCTCGAGCCGCACATCGACGAGCAGACGATGCGCCTGCACCACGACAAGCATCACGGCGCCTACGTCGCCAATCTCAACAAGGCGCTCGAGGATCAACCGGCGCTGGCCAAGCTGCCGGTCGAGGATTTGTTGCGCCGCATCAACGAGGTGCCGGAAAAAGTTCGCACCGCGGTGCGCAACAACGGCGGCGGCCATGCGAATCACGGCATGTTCTGGGCGATCATGAAGCCCAACGGCGGGGGCGCGCCCAGCGGCGCCATCGCGCCGGCGATTCAGAAGCAATTTGGGTCTTTCGACCAGTTCAAGACCAGCTTCAACGACGCCGGGTTGAAGCGCTTCGGCTCGGGCTGGGCCTGGCTCGTGAAGAACAAGAGCGGCCAGCTTGAGATCACCAGCAGCGCCAATCAAGACAGCCCGTTCATGGAAGGCCAGTTCCCCATCTTGGGCAACGACGTGTGGGAGCATGCCTACTACCTCAAATATCAGAATCGCCGCGGCGACTACCTAAGCGCCTGGTGGAATGTCGTGAACTGGGACGAAATCAACCGCCGCTTCGCCGCCGCACAGGCGGGAAAATAGCCGCGGACGGGCATGCGGGCCGCGGCGATCCTCCTGCTTGCCGCCGCGACGTTGGCCGCGGCGCCTCCGGACTGGGCGCATCCGAGCGCGGCGGAGATGCGGCGGGCGCTCGCCGCGGGCTTCACCACGCCGCAGGCGACGGCGTCTCTATTAGCCTCCGACCAGGGTCCCTACGCGCGGCTTGCTTGGCATGATCGGCAGCGGCGGGCGCGGGCGTTGATTCTCACGCCGCCGCTGCGCTGTGCCTGGGAGCACGGGATACTCTACGCGGCGTACGGTCGCGCCGCACCCGCGCTTGCCGACGTCGCGGCCGATTGCCACGGGCTGGCGGTGCTGTATATCGATTCCTCCGCCGCGCGGCAAGCGGAATTTCACGTCGAGCTGCGCGTAGGAGGGCGGCGGCTGGCGGCGCGCGTGGTGCGGCGGGACGAGGCGCCAGTGCCGCTCCGCGACGAGCGCGGCCGCTACTACGAGTTTGCCAACCTGTACCTGTTCGATTTGCCGGGCGGGGCGGCGGCCAAGAGCCTGACAGTCGTGTTCGCGGGCCCGACCGGACGCCACCTGCGCTGGCTGCCGGTGGCGATCTTCGCGCGCGATGAGCGCCGCGCCCGCGCCGCGGCGAAATAACCAGGGGACGGCCGCACGCGCGATGCGCCGTCCCCCGCCGCGATACGGCTGCGGCAAAAAGGCTCGAGCTGCCGACGCTTTAGAGCGCCTTGATGCTGGCAACTCGAATGGTGTCGCCATGGCGCTCGCCGCTGACCGTCACCTGCACATCGGCCTTCTTCTTGCTGTTGCGCAAGATGGCGACGGCTTCCTTCGTGCCGCGGGCATCGAGCTTCAAGAACGCGCCGTCGGCGGTATAGACGCCGAGGCCGCGGGCGGAGCATTGCAAGGCGCAACTGACGGGATGAGCGGCGGGATTGGCTTTGACCTTGGCGGCGCAGGCGACATCCACGATCGTGGCGTGGTTCCAAGTTTCGGCAAACGCCATGCCCGCGAACAGGGCCAGGGCCAGCGGAAGGACAGCGAAGCGGAATCGAGACATCAATGGTTCTCCTTTCAGAAATTGGTCAAGGCCGCCATGGGTTCGGCGGCCGTGGAACGGCGGACGGCGCGGCTCTCGGCGAGCCGCGCCAACGCGAAAGCGGCGATGGCGAGGTTGAGGTCGCGCAGCGCCAGATCGTAGAAATTGCCGGTGCTGAGCAGATTGGCGGCGATGCACAGCAGCCAGATCGAGGCGACGTAAGCGCCATAGCGGGTAAAGCGGGTGAGAATGGCAAGGCCAACCAGCACCTCGACCACGCCGGTCGCGCGCATGAAAACGTCCGCCGAGACGGGCAGGAAGCGCTCGGCCAGCGGGCTCAAATACATGCTCCAATTCGTCAGCAAATTGAAAAATTTATCGAGGCCGGTTGCGATGGTGGTCGCGCCCAAACCAATGCGAAGCGCCCACCAGGCCGGGGTCAGTCGAGATTCCACTGAATTTACCCTCCAAACCGATAGAGCCGGTGGAAAGGGAACGGTTACGGTGTAACCAAAAAGCGTTTGGGAAGTCACATTTAACGCGATGGCACTTTGGGCGGCGGCGGAAAATGGGGCGGAGATGGCGCTGGTGGACCGCGCGCGCGAAGGCGAGGAAGCAGCGTTCACGCTCTTGATGCAACGCCATAACCAGTGGCTGTACCGCATGGTGCGAGCGATCTTGCGCGACGAAGGGGAAGCCGAGGACGTGATGCAAGAGGCTTACGTCGCCGCCTACCAGCACCTGGCGGAGTTCGAGGGGCGGGCCAGCTTCCGCACCTGGCTGGGGCGGATCGCGATCCACGCCGCCTGCAAACGGCTGCGCTTCCGGCGCCGCTTCGAGTCCTGGCAGGAAGGCGGGGACGCCGATTGTGCGCCGGCAGGGGACGCCGGGCGCAGCGCCGATCCCGAGCAGGAAGCGGCGCGCACGGAGTTGCGGCGCCGGCTGGAGGCGGCCGTGGACCGGCTGCCGGCGCGCTACCGAACGGTGGTGATGATGCGCGACGTGGAGGAGATGAGCACTGCGGATGTGGCCAGCTTCCTGCGCCTGTCGCCGGCGAACGTCAAAGTGCGGCTGCATCGCGCCCGCGCCCTGTTGCGCCGCGAACTCGGCGGACACGTCGAGACCTTGCGAGGCCGCATTTTCGAGTTTCCCGCCCCGCGTTGCCGCCGCCTGGCGGCGCGGGTGGGCGCGCAATTGCGGCTGGCCGCCCCCGCTGCTTACTCGGCCGCAGCGGTGGGGGCGGCACGCAGCGCGCGCGCCATGGCATCCAACACGGCGTGAATCCAGGGCACGGCGGCGGGTTGGGAGTAACGCTTAGCCAAGCCCACGTACTCATCGACCAAGACCGGCAGCGGCACGAAGCGCTCGCCGAGAAGTTCGGTCGCCGCCATCCATAGCAGGCAGCGGTCAATCACGCTCAATCGCTCCGGGCGCCAGCGGCGCAGGTGGGGCGCGTAAAGCGCCTCGGCGGCCTGGCGGCAGGCGAGGGCGGCGGTGAAGAGTTCGTGCGAGAACTGGCGCGCGGCCAGGGGCAGAGGATGATTCTCGGCGTACCAGCCCTCGACTTCCTCCGCCGACTGGCCATTCATCTCGGCGGCATAGAGCATTTGCAAGGCGGCGGCGCGCGCCTCGCGGCGCAACGATTTGGCTGGGGCGGGGGGCATTGGGAGAGGTTAGCTGGCGGCGGCGGCCGACTCGAGCAGCAGTTCGCTGCTGAGGGCGGCGGTCTTGCCCAGCATGATCGAGACGCTGCAATACTTTTCTTGCGAGAGCCGGATCGCATCCTCGGCGGCCTTGCGCTCGACCGCGCCGGCGATGCGGTATTCGACGGCAATGCGGGTATAGACCTGGGGCGGCGCGGCAGCGCGCTCGCCGCGCGCGGTCACAAGGAGCCGCTCGAGCGGCTGGCGCTTCTTGCGCAGAATGGCGAGCACGTCGGTAGCGGTGCATGCGCACAACGCCATCAGCACCATCTCCATGGGCGAAGGCGCGGAATTGCGCTCGCGATCGGCGTCGGCCACCGCGACATGGCCGCTCGAGGCGGAAACGAGGAAGCGCTCGCCGTCGGTCCATTGCGCGGTCGCGGTGGTGATGGCCATGAATCTATGATCGCCCGAATCGGCGGCGAGCTAGGCGCCGCGATTGTCGGACCCCGGCTCGGTATGGATGGTGACGCGCTCCAACTCGGGCAGTTCGCGGCGCAGGCGAGCCTCGAAGCGGGAGACGATCTCGTGCACGCGGCCCACGGGCATGGAATCGGGGAAGGTGCAATGGCAGCTCAGCAACAAGTGGCCGGAGCTGCGGCGCAACTCGACGTTATGGCAGTCGAGCATGCCGGGCTCGCCGGCGGCGGCGGCTTGGGTCAGGCGAAGAATGCGGTCCGCGCCGGCCACCTGGGCGGCGGGCACGGCGGCGCGGCGTTCGGGCTCGATATGGCTGACGATCTGGCGAATCTGCGGCAGCTCGCGCCGCATTTCGCCTTCGATGGTGCTGACCCAGTCGTGGGCATCCTTGAGGCTGAGGCCTTCGTCGAGTTCCAAATGCATCTCGACGTTAAGGGCGCCGTTGACGTCATAGACGGACAGGTCGTGCACGCTGGCGTCATGGCGCAGGGCGACGGCACGCAACTGCTCGAAGATGTTGACCGCCGGCGGCCGGCGAGGCTCGGTCTCGACGACCAAATCGGCGTCGGGCAAGCGGCGATGGATGCGGTCGGCGACCTCCTCGCGCACTTGGCTGGCGCGCTCCAGGCTGAGCGTGCGGGCCATGGCCAGGCGCAGATCCATGAAGTAGCGGCTGCCGGAGCGGCGCAGGCGCAGGTCGTCGACGGCTTCGACGCCGGGCACGGCGGTGACGCGGGCGCGCAGCTCCTCGCGCAGATCCGCCGGCGCTTCGTCGAGCAGCACGCCGGCGGTGCGCCGCCCGAGCCGGATCGAGACGTAGACCATGACGATGGCCACGGCGCAGGCGGCGACGGCGTCGGCATGGCGCAGCGCCGGCAGGCGTAGGCGCGCCCCGGCGGCCATTAGCGTCAAGCCGATCAGCACGGCAATACTGCTCCACAGGTCGCCCGAGTAGTTGAGGGCATCGGCTTCGAGAGCGTCGCTGCCAAAGCGGGTCGCGGCGCGGCTCAGGGCGCGCGAGCGCCAAAGATCGACGACCAGCGACACGCCCATGACGGTGAACGCCGCCCAGGTCAAGCGCACCGGCACGGCGGCGCCGAGCACGCGCAGCAGCGCGGCGCGAAAGACGAGAATGGCCGTCAGCACCAGCAATCCGGTCTCGAGAAAGGCGGAAAAGTTCTCGAACTTGCCGTGCCCGAACGGGTGATTGGCGTCGGCGGGCTTGGCGGCGATGCCGATCGCAATCCAGGTGAGCAGGGCGGCGAGAAGATCGAGGCCGGAATTGGCCGCCTCGGCGGCGATGCTCAGGCTATGGCTGGCCAGCGCCACCCACAGTTTAAAGACCAACAGACCCAAGGTGGCCAGCAGGGAATAAAGGGCCACGCGCCGCTTTTCACGAACGGCAAGGTCGGGCATGAGAGCAGTGCTCATGGCGAGGGGCCATGCCGGCGCGGGCGCGGCCAGCGATGCGAGGCAGGCGGAGCGTTTCCTCATTATAGCGGCGCGGGGCACGGAGACCCGGAGTCAGCCAGCCGCGAGGCGCCTCGCCGCCGGCGGACAACGGTGTTAATGTCGAATTAGTTAGCGGCGGTGGGCCGGCGAGCCGGTGCGCGAAGAGGACGAGGGGTAGGCGGCGGCGGATGAGCGCGACAGCGGATCGAAAGCGCGGGTCCTGGGCGCGGGCGGTAGGCGCACTCCTGTTGTTGCTGGCGTTGGCGCCGGCCGCGGGAGCCCAGCAGGTCCATATCCGGCCTCGCGTGCCGACGCCGCCGCCGGCCAAGACCCCCCCGCCGCCGCCCCCGGCAGCGGTGCACGGGCCCAAGCCCAGCGTCGATATCAAAGCCAATGTCAACCTGGTGCTGGTGCCGGTGACGGTCACCGATCCCATGGACCGCCTGGTAACCGGGCTGGAAGCCGATCAGTTCACGGTTTACGAGGACAAGGTAGCGCAGAAGATCAAGACCTTTTCCACCGAGGACGCGCCGATTTCGGTGGGCATCGTCTTCGACAGCAGCGGCAGCATGTCCGACAAAATCCAGAAATCGCGCGAGGCGCTGCGCGAGTTTTTCCGCACCGCCAATCCCCAAGACGAGTTCTTCGCGGTGGATTTCGCCGACGAGCCGCATGCCATCGACGACTTCACCACCAACGTGGACCAAGTCGAAAACGGCATATCTTTCGTGCCCGCTCACGGCCGCACGGCGCTGCTCGACGCTATCTATCTCAGTTTGGACAAGATGCGCGAGGCTCACAACAGCCGCAAGGCGCTGCTGATCATCTCCGACGGCGGCGACAACCATAGCCGCTACACGGAGCGGGAAATCCGCAACGTGGTGCGGGAAAGCGACACGCAAATCTTCTCGATCGGCATCTTTTCGCCGGTGGGCGGGCGCGACACGCCGGAGGAGAAGGCCGGTCCGTCGCTGCTGGGCGACATCGCGGAAGACAGCGGCGGCCGCTTGTTCGCGATCAGCGACGTGGACGAGCTGCCCGACGTGGCCACGAAGATCGGCGAAGAACTGCGGAACGAATACGTGATCGGCTACTCGTCCAGCAATGGCCGCCGCAACGGCAAGTGGCGCAAGATCCGCGTCAAGCTGACGCCGCCGGCGGGCTTGCCGCCGCTGACCGTGTACGCCAAGGAAGGCTACTATGCGCCGTCGCATTAGCGCGCTGTTGGGAGCGTGCCTGGCGGCCTGCCTGGCGGCGGCGCAAAAGCCGCCGCAAGCACCCTACGTTTTCAGGGCGCAGAGCTCGGAGGTGCTGGTGCACACCTCGGTGATGGACAAGAAGGGCCAATCGGTGGACGGGCTGCAGGCGGGAAACTTTCGTGTCTATGAAAACGATGCCCCGCAGCGGGTGGATTATTTCTCGCACAGCGACGCCCCGGTTTCGGTCGGCATCGTGATCGACGACAGCGGCAGCATGCGCGACAAGCGGGCCGAGGTTGACGACGCGGCGCTGAATTTCGTGCGCGCCAGCAACCCCGGCGACGAGGTTTTTATCGTCAACTTCAACGACGAGTATTACCTCGACGCCGATTTCACCAGTTCCATCGCGCTGCTCCGCCAGGGTCTGGAGCACATCAGCTCGACCGGAGGCACGGCGCTCTACGACGCCATCATCGCCTCGCTCGATCATCTGCAAAAGGGCAAGCGCGACAAGAAAGTGCTGCTGGTGATCACCGACGGCGCCGATAACGCCAGCCAGAACTCGCTGGAAGAGACCGTGCGCATCGCCCAGAACGAGCATGGGCCGCTGATCTACTGCATCGGCCTCACGAGCGACGACATCGACCGCAAGGCATCGCAGCGGGCGCTGAAGCGTTTGGCGGAAGGCACCGGCGGCATTGCTTTCTTCCCCAAGGACTTGTCGCAGGTGGACGATATCACCCGCGAGGTGGCGGCCGCCATCCGAGATCAATACACGCTCGGCTATCGGCCGACGCAACGGACGCCGGGCTTTCACACCATCCGCGTCGAGCTAGTCGGACCGCATACGCACGACATGCGGGTGCACGCCCGGACAGGCTACTACATAGGCGGGCCGAGCCGCGCCGCCGTGCAGTAGTCGTGGGCGGGGCGATAAGCGTCGCATCGCGGCTTTGTTTGGCGCTCCGCTCCGCTGCGCTTGCTTGGCGCTCCGCTCTGCTGCGCTTGCCGGTCGCTCGGCCTCCTTCACGTACGTTTGGGTACGCTCAGTCGGCCTCGCTCCCGGCGCGCTGCGCTGCTCGCAGCATTTATTGGCGCTCCGCTGCGCTGCGCTTCCCCGCTCGAATGGAATGGAATCGCCGTGGGGCGGGCGGCGATACGGCGGCAGTTAAGGGCTGCCTCGAGCGGCGGCACCTATAATTGAAGTATGCCGCGCGCGTATTTCGACTACAACGCGACCACGCCGCTAGGGCCGGAGGCCTGGGAGGCGATGCGCGCCGCCTACGAGCAGGATTTCGGCAACGCCAGTTCCATCCATCGCCAAGGGCAGGCAGCCAAGGCGCTGCTGGAGCGCGCGCGGGAGTCGGTGGCCGAGCTGATCCACGCGCGTCCAGCCGAGATCGTCTTCACCAGCGGCGGCACGGAGGCCGACAACCTGGCGATCCAGGGGGTGGCGGCGCTGCACGCCGGCGGGCACCTGATTACCACCCAGATCGAACATCACGCCGTCCTCAACACCTGCCAGGAGTTGGAGCGGCGCGGCTGGCCGGTCACCTATCTTCCCGTGGACCGCGAAGGGCGGGTGTCGGCCGAGGACATGCGGCGCGCCTTGCGACCGGAAACCTGCTTGATTTCCGTGATGCTGGCCAACAACGAAACGGGCGTGATGCAGCCGGTCGAGGAAATCGGGCGGGTGGCGCGCGAGGCGGGGGTGATCTTTCACGTGGACGCGGTGCAGGCAGTCGGCAAGCTGCCGGTGGACGTGCGCGGCATGGACTGCCGGCTGCTGAGCCTGAGCGGGCACAAGTTTTACGGGCCGCAAGGCACGGGAGCGCTCTACGTGCGCCGCGGCACGCGCCTGCAGCCGCTATTTTTCGGCGGCCATCACGAGCGCGACAGACGCGCCGGCACGGAAAACGTTCCGGCTTTGGCGGGCTTGGGCGCCGCCGCGCGCTGGGCGGCGGCGAACTTTTCGGCGGAGGCCGCGCGGCTGGCGGAGTTGCGCGACCGCTTCGAGCGCGAGGCCCTGGCGGCCATACCCATGAGCCGGGTCATCGGCGGCGGCGCGGCGCGGGCGGCGAACACCAGCAACATCTGCTTTCCCCACCTCGAGGGCGAGGCGCTGGTCATCGCGCTCGATCTGGCGGGCTTTTGCGTCTCGACGGGAGCCGCCTGCTCGTCGGGCGCCATCGAGCCCTCGCACGTGCTGCTGGCCATGGGGCTAGCGCCGGAGGAAGCGCGCAGCTGCCTGCGCTTCAGCTTCGGCCGCGGCTCCGACTGGGAGGCGGTCGAGGCGCTGCTGGCGGCGCTGGCGCCGGCCGTGGCGCGATTACGGGCGCTGGCGCCGGGCTATCAGCCCTATCGCCGCACGCCGGCGGCGGAGGCACGGGCCTAATGGCGGAAGAGCTTACCGTGGTGGCGATGTCAGGGGGCGTGGATAGCTCCACCGTCGCGGCCCTGCTGCGCGCCGAGGGCGGGCCGGTGGTGGGCATGACCATGCAGCTATGGAATCAGCGCCGGCTGGCCGGCCTCCCAGGCATGGCGGAGAACGTGCGCGGCCGCTGCTGTTCGCTCGAGGACGTGGGAGACGCCCGGCGCGTGGCCGAACAGCTCGGGATTCCTTATTACGTCGTCAACTACGAGGAGCAATTCGAGCGCGACGTGGTGGCCGATTTCGTCGCCGAGTATCGGGCCGGGCGTACGCCGGTGCCGTGCAGCCGCTGCAACACGCACGTGAAGTTCGAGGCCTTCGCGGCCACCGCGCGCCGGATCGGCGCCACCCGCATCGCCACCGGGCATTACGCGCGGGTCTCCTTTAACGATGCCTCGGGCCACTACGAAGTGCGCCGCGCCCTCGACAGCGACAAGGACCAGACGTATTTTCTTTGGGGCCTGACGCAGTCACAGTTGGCGGCGGCGCGCTTTCCGCTGGGCGAAATGCGCAAGCCGCAGGTGCGCGAGCTGGCGGCCAGCTTCGGCCTGCGCGTGGCGACGAAGCCCGACAGCTACGAGATCTGCTTCGTGCCCGGCGGCGATTACGGGGCGTTTCTCGACGCCTATGCGGCCGAGCAGGGCGAGGCGGCGGCGGCGGGCGGCGAGTTGGTCGCGGTTGACGGGCGGGCACTGGGGCGACATGGCGGCGTGCACCATTTCACGGTGGGGCAGCGCAAGGGATTGGGCGTGGCCGCGGGCCGGCCTCTTTACGTGCTGCGCATCGAGCCGGAGACGCGGCGGGTGGTGGTGGGCGACGAGGCCGAACTCCATCATCGCGCGCTCACCGCACGCCACGCGCATTGGATTGCCGGCGCGCCGCCGGCAGGGCCGGTGCGCGTCGCGGCGCGCATCCGCAACCGCCATGCGCCCGCGCCGGCGTGGGCGGAGCCGCTTGCCGGCGGCGGTTTGCGCGTCACTTTCGACGAGCCGCAGCGCGCGATTACGCCCGGGCAGGCGGCGGTGATTTACGACGGCGATTTGGTGCTGGGCGGCGCCTGGATCGACGCCGCTATGGATAGCTGAGTAGGCAGCGAATTCGCTGCGGCGGCGGCGCGCAGCCTTGCGCGCACCTCAGATGAACATCTCTTCGTCTTGCGG
Organism: Terriglobales bacterium; assembly: GCA_050746125.1. Lineage (GTDB taxonomy): Bacteria > Acidobacteriota > Terriglobia > Terriglobales > SCQP01 > JAJPKR01. The sequence continues at coordinate 10,349 of JBOGKX010000205.1, forward strand.
CGAGAGGGCGGGGGGCGAGGGGCGGCGGCGCAGGAAGAAATCCAGGCCGGTGCGCACCCCGTGCACGATGGCGGCGGCATCGCGGATGGGCCGCAGTACGGTGCGCTGCACCAAATTGGTCGTTTCCTCGACTTTATCGAAGCTGGTGGAGATGGCCTGATCCAGGCGGATGACTTGCAGCCGCGCACGGTCGCTGATCTCGGCGAAGAGCTCGTCGGCGCGCCGCAGTTGATCTCGCGCCAGCCCGGTCAGTTCGATCAGATGGCTGCCGGCGATGTCGATTTTGGCGCGCGAGTCGCGCAGGATCGCTTCCGATTCGGTCAGCAGCGGCGGCAGCCGTTGTTCGACGTCGGTGAGCACCCGCTCGCTTCGCACCGCCAGCCGCGTCAGCACCCGCGCCAGGTTCACCAGGATAATCGTCTGCCAGGTCACCGCGATCGCCGTGACGGCGATAAAGACAGTCAACACGACCAGCAACGTGGCGTTCATCGCTCCCCCTCGGCAGCCGCTTCAGACGCGGCCGGAAGATCCTTCGCCGCTCGACTCGCGAAAAGCCTGCTTGCCGGCGTCGACGGCGGCCTGGAACTGATCGATTTGCCGCGAGACGACATCTTTGCTGCGGTCTACATACTGGCCCGCTTGCTGACGAAACTCGGCGGTCTTGCGCGCCACCGTCTCGCGGCTTTCTCCCGCCTTTCGGCTCAGCAGATCGCGCGTTTCGTCGCCGGCCCGCGGCGCGTAGAGAATGCCGATCGCCGCTCCTATGCCCAGTCCCGCGATGAACCAAAAACCCTTCGCTTCCGCCATTTTATCCTCCCGCGCCCGACCCAAGGCTCACAATGAATATCCTGGTTTGGATGCTAGCACCTAGCGGGGAGACGGTACAAGCCGCGATGACGCGCGGGCGGGGCGACAGGCTTCGCCGGGCTTCGTTCTCCCACCCCGGCGCCCAGGGGCGCTGGGGACCCCGGTTCTCGGCCGCTGGGGCCGGGCCGGGTACGTCGCTGGACTCCTCCCGGCCCTCGCGGCCTCGCCCGGCTGGCGGCATTTCTTAGCGCTCCGCTGCGCTGCGCTTGCTTGGCGCTCCGCTGCGCTGCGCTTGCTTGGCCCCGCTCAGGCGTTATTCGCCGGCAGGGTTCCGGATCGGGACGTGGGCTGCGCACTGCCGCCGGCGGGGTGAAGATGAGCCCACAGGGCCGCGACTTGCCGCGGGTTGAGAACCTCGCCCAGGCGCGGCGGCTCAGCGGCCCGCACCGCTTCCAGGCTGCCGAAATGGCGCAGCAGGCGGCGGGCAGTGGCGGCGCCGACGCCGGGCACGTCCAGCAAGGGCGAGCGCAAGGTTCTGCTTTGCCGGCGCTGGCGATGGAAGGTCACCGCGAAGCGGTGAGCCTCGTTGCGAAGCATCTGGATCAGGTGCAATACCGGCGAATGGTGGTCGAGGGCCAGCGGTTGGCTCTCGCGGCCGGCGATATAGAGTACTTCCTCGCGCTTGGCGATCGCCGCCAGGGGCTGCGCGGTTATGCCGAGGGCGTCCAAAGCACGCTCGGCGGAATGGAGCTGGCCGATGCCGCCATCAACCAACACCAAGCTGGGCAACGGCACGCGCTCGGCTTGCAAGCGGCGGTAGCGCCGGCCGACGACCTCTTCCATGGCGCGAAAATCGTCGATTCCGGGCACGCCGCGCACGATGAATTTGCGGTAGTCGGCTTTTTTCATTCCTCCCTCTTCCCACACCACCATCGAGGCCACGGTGTCGGAGCCTTGGAAGTGCGAAATATCGAAGCACTCGATGCGGCGCGGCGGCTGGGGCAGGTCGAGGGCGTCCTGCACGGCGGCGGCAATGGCGCGGGGCGGCGGCGCGGTGGCGCGAAAGCGTTCGCGGAAGAGATGTTCGGCGTTGCGGGCGGCCAACTCCACGAAAGCCCGCTTCGCGCCGCGCTGCGGAACCGCGATCTCGACGCGTTCCCCGGATTGCTGGGCGAGCGCTTCGGCCAGGGTGTCGACGTCCTCGATATCCTCGGGGAGCAAAATCAGCGGCGGCACGTAGGGCTGGGCGAGATAAAGCTGCTTGACCAGCGGGCCGAGCAGGGCGGCGGCGCCGGCGGCGGGCGCGCCGTCCCCGGCGGCGTCCTCGGCCGGCAGGCGCTCCCAAAAGAACTCGCGCCGGTCCACCACGCGGCCGTGGCGCACGTGGAAGAGATTGGCGACGGCACGATCGTGCTCGCGGAACACCCCGATTACGTCGGCATCGTCGCCCGCCACTCGCGCCATCTTCTGGCGCTCGCCAGCATCTTCGACCACCGCCAGCAGGTCGCGGCACGCAGCCGCTTCCTCGAAACGTTCTTGCGCCGCCGCTTCGTCGCGCTGCCGCCGCAGCTCGCGGCTGAGCTCGGCGTGTTTGCCGCCCAGGAGCATACGCACCCGCTGCACCGCCTCTTGATATGCGGCGTCGCTGGTCAGTCCTTCCACGCACGGGCCCAGGCAGCGGTGGATGTGATATTCCAGGCAGGGGCGGGGATGGAAGCGGGTCAGATCCACGCGGCAGGAGGGAATCTTGAAGTAACGGTGCACGAAGCGCACCAGCCGGTGCGCCAGGCTGGCCGGAAAGTAGGGGCCGAAGTACTCGGACTTGTCGCCGGCCAGGCGGCGCGTGACGTACACCCGCGGCCAGCGCTCGCGGGTAAGCCGGATGTAGGGGTAGGTCTTGTCGTCGCGCAGCAAAACATTGAAGCGCGGCTTGATGCGCTTAATCAGGTTATTTTCGAGCGCCAGCGCCTCGCGCTCGTTATCCACCACAATGAAGTCGAGATCCACCGCCTCGCGCACCAGCGAGCCGGTTTTGGCATCTTCGGGGCGGCCGGCGGCGAAGTAGTTCTTGACCCGGGCGCGCAGGCTCTTGGCCTTGCCGACGTAAACCACCGTCCCGGTGGCGTCCTTGAACAGGTACACGCCGGGCGCGGCGGGCAGCTGCCGAACTTTGTCTTGTAAATCCACGCCCGAGACCTCCGCTAGCGCCGGTGGCTAAGCCCCACCCTCGCCCTCCCCATATGTAAATTCTACCAACCCCACCGCCGGCCAAGCCGCGGCGTGGCAAGAACCGCCGCCGAGGAGCGCACCGCTTTGGCCTTCGATTCAATCAGATAGCCAGTCACTTGGGTGGCCGCTCCGCGAGACTAGAGGCTGTTCCAGATTGGCCCATCTCGTGCTTATGAAGCAGTGGGAGCGGGTGTTGATCTCCCGGTTTTGGCTTAAAAAAGAGGGAGCCAGGTTATGAGCACGATAAAGGGAGGGTACCTCCTCACGGTAGCCGCCGGAGTGGCAGTTTTCGCGCTGAGCGGCTGTACGACCAAGAACTACGTCAAGAAGCAAACCGCGCCGCTGATGAATCACGTCAACGACCTGGATGCGCTTACCGCCAAGAACACGAATTCCATCAAGGATCTGGAGAGCAGCACGAAAAAGGGCATTGCGGGGGTGAATGACACCAGCCAGCAAGCAGAGCAAAAAGCGCAAGCGGCGAGCAGCGACGCCAATCGCGTCTCCGGACAATTGGGCCAGACTTCGCAGCAGATCGAGGCACTCGATCAGACGGTCGCGAACCTCGACAACTACCATCTCGCCTACCAAGATGCGGTGCATTTCGCCTTCGACAAGTGGGCGCTGACGCCGGCGGGGAAGTCGATATTGGATGGCGTGATCGCACACCTGCAAGATCCGCACACCATCCTCGAGGTGCAGGGCTACACGGATTCCACCGGGCCGGCCGACTATAACTACAAGCTGAGCGAATGGCGGGCCGATTCGGTGGTGCGATACCTCGAATCCAAGGGCATGCCGCCGCATCGGATTTTCCTGATTGGGCTGGGCAAGAACCAATTCGTGGCGCCCAACTCGACGCCGGCCGGGCGCAGCCAGAACCGGCGCGTGGAACTGAAGGTGATGGCGAACGCGCTGTCCAAGGCGCCCGAGGCCGCGCAACCGAGCGGCGTCGTGCAGAAGTAGTAACGGGCGGGAGCGCGGCGAGATTAAAATGAGGGCATGCGCGTCCGCAGTTTGGCGATTAGCGCGGCGGTACTAGCGATGGCAGGCTGGGCACAGGCGCAGCGGATCTCGGCGCCGCCTGCGAGCTTCAGCCCGGAGTTGAAGATTCTGGCGCCGGCGACGGCAAGTGCAGCCGTCGCCGGATCGGGCGTGGCGAAGTCCGCGCAACCCGCGCCTGCCCAGAACCCAGTCGGCCAGGCCAACCAGGCCAACAAGATCCCCGGCCAGCAGTTCACGCCGACGTTGGCAGCTTCTTCCCAACACTCGGCGGTCCGGGCGGCCCACGATGTCGCCGTCGGCGACTTCTACTTCCGCCGCCAAGACTATGCCGGCGCGCTTTCTCGCTATCAAGGCGCGCTGCGCCACGAGCCCGACTTTCCAGCGGCGCTTTGGGGCTGCGGCCGTGCTGAGTATCGCCTTGGCATGTACACCGCGGCCGCCGACTACCTGCACCGCTATTTGGCCGCCGCCCCGCGAGGCCATAACGTGAAGGCCGCGCAAAAACTGTTGCGAAAGATGGAGCGCTGACGGGACGCCGCCTGGCGAACCGTACGGCAGGTATTTGGCCAAGCGCGGCGAGTTGGATAAAATATCCGCAGTGGCGCCGGGCTAGCCGCTAAAACGACGCCGGCGCGGAGACCCTAATGTCGGAAACCATCACCGGCCGCTCCTTTTGGGGCAGCGAACGGGGAACAGCAACGGGCGAGCCTTTCTTCGCCACCGATCCTGCCAGCGGCGAGCGGTTGGAGCCAGCCTTCCATTCGACGAACCCCGAGGAAGTGGATCGGGCGGCGCGCCGCGCCGCCGAGGCGGCGAGCGAATTCGGACGTTGGACAGGGCGTGACAAGGCGCGACTGCTGCGCGCCATCGCCGCCCGCCTAGAAGCGACGGGCGAGGAAGTGGTCGAGCGCGCGAGCCGGGAAACGGCATTATCTCCGGCGCGCTTGCGCAACGAGCTGGCGCGGACCACGAACCAACTGCGGCTCTTTGCGGACTTGGTCGAGGAAGGCTCTTGGGTCGAGGCACGATGGGATCGGCCCCGCCCAGCGCCGACCATCCAGTCCGACTTGCGCTCCATGCTGCGGCCGCTGGGGCCAGTCGCGGTCTTCGGCGCCAGCAATTTTCCCTTGGCGTTTTCCGTCGCCGGCGGCGACACGGCAGCGGCGCTGGCAGCGGGCAATCCGGTGCTGGCCAAGGCGCACCCGGCCCACCCGGGCACGAGCGAACTGGCCGGGCTGGCGATCGCGGCGGCGGCGCGGGAGTGCGGCGCGCCGGAGGGAACTTTTTCACTGCTCTTCGATTCCGCCACGGCCGCGGGCGCCGCGCTGGTGCGCCATCCCGCGGTGCGGGCGGTGGCTTTCACCGGTTCGCTGGCGGGGGGACGAGCGCTGATGGGCCTGGCAGCGGCGCGGCCGGAACCGATTCCCGTCTTCGCCGAGATGGGCAGCGTGAATCCGGTGTTCCTACTTCCCGGGGCGCTGCGCGAAAAGGGCAGCGAAATCATCGCCGGTTTATACGCCTCGGTGACGCTGGGCGGGGGCCAGTTCTGCACCAAGCCAGGCCTGGTGATCGCACCGGCCGAACAGGCGGCCGAAGTCGAAAGGCAACTGGGGGCGCGTTTGGCCCAAGATCCCGCCTTTACGCTACTGACGCGCGGCATCGCCCGGGCCTACGCGGCCGGCGTGGACGCGCGCGCGAGCTGGCAAGCAGCGCGCTCGCCGACGAAGGCGGGCACGGATTTCCAGGCCAACGCCACGCTCTTTAAAACCTCGGCGGCCGAGTTGCTGCGCCAGCCGCGACTCAGCGAAGAACTCTTCGGTCCGGCCGCCATGTTGGTAGCCGCCGCTCCGGGAGAGATGCTGGCCGTGGCCCGCGGCCTGGCTGGGCACTTGACGGCCACGATCCACGGCAACGATGCCGACCTGCGCCAGGCTGGCGAGCTAGTCGCGGTGCTGGAGCGCAAAGTGGGGCGACTGGTCATTAACGGCTTCCCCACCGGCGTCGCCGTCAGTCATGCCATGGTGCATGGCGGGCCCTACCCGGCCACCTCCGACTCGCGCTCGACTTCCGTGGGGACGCGCGCCATCACGCGCTTCGCGCGCCCGGTTTGTTATCAGGACGCACCCGAATCTTTGCTGCCGGCGGAACTCCAAGCCGACAATCCACTGGGCATTTGGCGTTTAGTGGACGGCCAGTGGACGCGCTAGCGGGCGGCGCCGGGGGCGGGCGCGGCGCGCCGCTGCTCGAGCGTCTCGCGCAGCGAGCGGCCCGCGGCGCGGATGTGGCGGTAGAGCAAGTCGCAGGCGGGCTCGATGGCGCCGGCACGGCAGAGCGCCAGCAATTCCTTATGCTCGCGATTGGCGGTTTCGCGCGCCTGGGAACTGAGGAACAACTGCAGCCGCGTGTAGCGCTCGCCGTTGTTATTGACGGTGCGGATGATGCTCATGAACTGCGGCCGATGGGCGCCGCTGTAAAGAGCGGCATGGAATTGCGTGTTCAAGCGTCCCCAATCGGCGACTAACTGCTCGTTACCCAACTCGCTGGCATACTTTTCGAGCACGGCCGCGGCGCGGGACAGGTCGGCGGGGCGGAGATTGGGAATCGAATCGCGCAACACCTCGCGCTCCAGCAAGGAGCGGATCTCGAAAAGCTCCTCGATTTCGCTCGGCGCCAACGACGAGACCACGGCGCCGCGGTTGGGGATAATGTCGATCAAGCCCTCCGCCAGCAGTTGTCGCAGGGCTTCGCGCACCGGAATGCGGCTGACCTGAAACTCGGCGGCAATCAGGTCCTGGCGCAGTTGCTCGCCTTCTTCCAGCTCGCCCAAGATGATTTTGTCGCGGAGTTTTTCCGCCACCGCCGAGGTGAGCGACTGGCGCGGGATGCCGGACGCCTTGGGCATGAGGTTATTACTTTAACTGATTCGGCCGCTCGGCGCGCGCCGACAGCGCCGCCTTCGCCACGACGCCGAGGGCGGCACGGTTGCGGCGCGCGAAGGCCTGAGCAGGGCGGGCTAGCCGGCAGCGGCGCGGGGCATCGGCTGCTCGACATCGAGCACGTCCACGATGGCCCGCCAATCGCGGCCGAGCTGTGCCCATTGCTTGGGGTTGGCGGAGAGGCGCAGGGTCGCCAGATGCTCGCCGCCGGCGGGTTCGGCCAAGACGTAATCGAGGTCGAGGCCGCGGCGAGTCGTGGTCAGCAAGATGCGGAGAAGCGTACCTTGCGAGTTGCGGTAGCGAATCCGACACTGCTCCATCGCTAGTCCTCCGCCTCGTGAAGCAGCATTTCCGAGAGCGCGGCGCCGGAGGGCACCATGGGAAAGACGTTGGCTTCGGGAGGGCACTCGAAGACCAGCAGCGCCGGCCCGGGGGCAGAGAGAAAACGATCGAGCACCTCTCCGGTTTCCGCCGGCAGTCCGCCCGGGGCGGCGGGATCGACGCCCAGGCGCTCGCCGCGGATGCCATAGGCGGAAGCCAGGACGACGAAATCGGGATTATCGCTGAGATCCGTCTCGGCGTAGTTGCGGTCGTAGAAGAGCTGCTGCCATTGCCGCACCATGCCCAGGTATTTGTTATCGAGAATGAGCAGCTTGAGCGGCAGCGAGCAGCGGCGAATCGTGGCCAGCTCCTGGACGTTCATCTGGAAGCCGCCGTCGCCGGAAATGCACAACACGGCCGCTTGCGGCCGCGCCAGCTGCGCGCCAATGGCGGCGGGCAAGGCGAAGCCCATGGCGCCGAGGCCGCCGGAGGTCATGAAGCCGAGCGGGGAAGGGTAGCGAAAACGCTGCGCCGCCCACATCTGGTGCTGGCCGACGTCGGCCACGACAATGCCATCGGCGGGAAAGCGCGCGTAGATTTCATCGAGCAGGCGCAGCGCCGGCAGGGCGACGCCGCCGGGGGCGAGCTCGGCGCGGGCGGGACCGCACGCGGTCTCCCGCCAGGCGGAGCAATCCGGCGCCGGCGCGGCGCGCAGGCTGCGCAGAAACTCCGGCACGGTAGCGGCCAGATCGCCGATCACGGCCAGCTCGCCGCGCCGTACGCGGTCGAGCTGGGAGGGGTCGATCTCGAAGTGGACGATGCGCGCGTCGGGCGCGAAACGGGTGGGATCGCCGGTGACGCGGTCGTCGAGACGGGCGCCGAAGACCAACAGCAAGTCGGTCTCGTGCAAAGCCAGGTTGGCGGCACGCGTGCCGTGCATGCCGGCCATGCCCAGCGCATAGGATCGGCTGCAGGGAATCACGCCCAAGCCGTGCACGGTCGCGGTGGCGGGAATTTGCAGCCGGTCCAAGAGCTCGCGCATCTCGTCCACGGCTCCCGACAGCTTGACGCCGGCGCCCACCAGCACGACGGGCCGTTTCGCTTCGCGCAGCAACGCGGCCACGGCCGTGGCGGGAAACTCGGCCTGGGCGGGCGCCGAGCGCGGCGCCGGAGCGGTGCTTGGCGGGGCGAGGGGGAGGCCGGCCGGCGCGGTGCCCTTGAGCAAGTCCACCGGAATGTCGATCAGGACCGGGCCGGGGCGGCCGGAGCGCGCCAGCCGCAGCGCCATGGCCACGACCTCGGGAATTTCTTCCGTCGAGCGCACCAGGCGGCTCCATTTCGTCAGCGGCAAGGTGGCGCCGAAGACGTCGGTCTCCTGAAAGGCATCGGTGCCGAGCAGGGAAGTGCGCACCTGGCCGGTGATGCAGAGCAGGGGGACGGAATCCATTTTGGCGTCCGCCAGGCCGGTGAGGAGGTTGGTGGCCCCCGGTCCGCTGGTGGCGATGGCGACGCCCGGCTTGCCGCTGGCGCGGGCGTAGCCCTCGGCGGCGAAGGCGGCGCCTTGCTCGTGACGGGTGAGGACATGGCGAATGCCGCTGCCTTCGAGCGCGTCGTAAAGCGGGATAACCGCGCCACCGGGATAGCCGAAAACGGTGTCGATGCCGGCGGCGCGCAGGCTAGCCCACACCAGCTCCGCGCCGGTGCGCGGCTTGGCGGCGGGGGGCGGAGCGGTTACAGGGAGGGGAATCGCGGGCGATATGCTCATGGTGGACTCCTGGTCAGCCGCGGGCGCCGATCACCTCGGCCCGCGGCGCGGGGCGCTCGGGCTTGGCCGCCAGCCAGCTCATCATGGCGCGCAGGCGCTCGCCAACTTTCTCGATGGGCAGTTCCCGCTCCTGCGCACGCAGGCGGCGGAAATTCGCGCCGCCCGATTGGTTTTCCGCGATCCATTCGCGCGCGAAACTGCCGTCTTGCACGCGAGCGAGAATCTTCTTCATCGCTTGCCGCGCGGTCTCGCCGATGACATTGGGGCCCTGCGTCAAGTCGCCATACTCGGCCGTGTTGGAGATCGAGTCGCGCATGCGCGCCAGCCCGCCCTCGTAAATCAGGTCCACGATCAGCTTCATTTCGTGCAAGCACTCGAAGTAGGCGATCTCGGGCTGGTATCCAGCCGCCACCAAGGTGTCGAAGCCGGCTTTGATCAGCGCCGTCAGGCCGCCGCAGAGGACCGATTGCTCGCCGAAGAGATCGGTCTCGGTCTCTTCCTTGAAAGTGGTTTCGAGGACGCCAGCGCGCGTCGCGCCGATGCCGGCGGCATAGGCCAGCGCGTACTCCCGCGCCTTGCCGCTGGCATCTTGGGCGACGGCCAGAAGCGCCGGCACGCCGCCACCGGCGGCATAGACGCGCCGCACCAAATGGCCCGGTCCCTTGGGAGCGATCATCACCACGTCCACGTTGGGAGGCGGGGCGATGGTCTGGAAATGAATGCTGAAGCCGTGCGCCAGGCCGAGAATCTTGCCCGCCGTCAGGTGCGGGCGGATCGCCGCCTCATAAACGGCGGCATGGGTTTCGTCGGGGAGGAGGATTTGTATCCAGTCAGCCTGCCGCGCCGCTTCCGCCACCGGCAGCACGGTGAAGCCGTCGTCGCGGGCGCGCGCCGCCGAGGGGCGCGAGGGCTCGATCCCGATGATGACGCGATGGCCGCTGTCGCGCAGGTTGAGCGCATGAGCGTGGCCTTGACTGCCGTAGCCGATGATGGCGATGGTCTTGCCGCGCAGGGCGGCGGGATTGGCGTCGGACTCGTAAAAAACCTTGGCGGGCACAAGCGTCTCCTAAGCGGCAAAATGGGGCGGCAGAGAGCCTACCGACCGATCGGTAAGCCACAGCATAGCGCGCCCGCGTGGCGCGGTCAACTATTGCCAGGCGCCGACGAGGTGACGGGGGGCGAGGCGCGATGGCCGGCGGTGTGGGGAGCGGAGCGGATGGCGTACCTGGACGAAGAACGCCGATCGCGGTGATACCATGACCTGTTTTATGGAAACGCCATGCCCGCTCATTTAAGCGATTCGAGACAAGAGATTCTGCGCACGGCAGCGCGTCTGTTTCAAGAAAAGGGCTATGACGCGACCTCGATGCAAGATATTGCTTCGGCTCTGGATCTGAGCAAAGCCGCTCTCTATCACCACTTCGAGAGCAAGGACGAAATCCTGTTCCAGATCATGTGCTATGGGATGGACATTTTCGAGAACCAGGTGCTGGGGGCGGCGAAAAGCATCGCCGATCCCGAGGAACGGCTGAAGGCTTGTATCCGGCTCCACGTGCAGGTGGTGCTGGGCGGCCAGGATCGGGAGATCACGGTGATTCTGCACGAAAATCACGCCTTGCCGGCGGAGGAGAAGCGGCAGATCAACGCGCGCAAGAAAGCCTACATCGTCTACTTGGAGAATTTGATCGGCGAGGTGCAGCGGCGGCGCGGCGCGATCATGGCCGTGCATCCGCGGGTAGCCGCCTTCGCGCTGCTGGGCATGATCAACTGGATGTACCAATGGTACCGGCCCGCGGGCGCGATCGCCGGCGAAGAGATCGCGAAACAGTACGTCTCGCTGTTCCTGCACGGGCTATACAGCCGGACCTGAAGCGGATCATGCCATGACCAACGCCGAACTGCTGCACTTGCTCGAGAGCATGGATTGGGCGCGGGAGCGCGTGCTGGCAGCGCTGGCGCCGCTCGGCGCGGAGGAATTGCGGCGTCCGCTGGGCGGCAGCTTTGGCACGATCGAGGCGACCTTGCGGCATATTTACGGCGCCGAGCGCATCTGGACCGAGCGGCTGGCCGCCGGCGAGGGAGGAGGGGCGCCCTGGCCCACCGCCGCAGAGTGCCCGAATGTCGCCGCGATCGGAGCGGCATGGCGGGAGACGGCCGCCGCTCAGCGGGCATGGCTGGCGGCCCAGCCGGCGGACGCGCCGGAGCGCGTCGTTCGCTATCGCAATAGCAAGGGCGAGGACCACGCCACGCCGGTTGCCAACATCGTTTTGCAGCTCTCGCATCATCAGGCCTACCACCGCGGCCAAATCACCCACATGCTGCGGCAGTTGGGGCATGCGGCGCCGGCCACCGATTACATCGCGTTTTATCGCCAGCAGCGCAGCGCCTAGCGGGGCGCGGCAGCGCGGCGGCAGGCTTCGCGGGGGCTAGAGGCGGAAGCCGGTCAGCGTGCCCGGCGCGGTCTCGAGAAAGAGCATGTCGGAGATGTCATCCACCGCGTAGACCGGTTTGAGTTGCTTGCCTAGGCTGACGCGGGCGACTGGTTGCATCGTATCTTTACTGAGCTGCAGCAGCACGTTCCCATGGCCGTCCGCCGCCCGGGTGAGCATGAAAACGAAGTCGGGGTCGTCGAGCGACGCCTTGAAGCGCTTCATCGCTAGATGCGCCGAGAGGCGTGAATAGCCCTCCAGTTGCCGTCCGCCCTGCGCGTACGCGGCCGCCAAAGCGCCGGCGAACTGCTGCGTTCCCCGGTCTTTCGCCTGTTGCGCCGCTTGCGCGAACTCCGCGCCGTAAGCCGAAGCCGCCGCGCCGTCCAAGCCGGCGCGCACCGCCTCGATCGCATAAAGCGCGCGCAACAGCCCGGGCAGTTGCGGCGCCGGATAATAGGCTTGGCGCTCGATCTGCCCTTGGCGGCTCACGACGACGAGATTTTGTGGCGACGTCAGGACGATGCCTTCGGGCCGAATCTCCATGCCGGTCGGATCCTCGCCGCCTTGCAGCTTGATCGGCCCGCCCAGCGCCTGCAATGCGCCGGTGTCGCGACTGATGGCGTAGAGCTGATGGCCGTGGTTGGCGAAGATATAAAGCGTCCGTCCTTCGCTTGCGTAGTGCAGTTCGTAGCGCGCCGCATCGTACCCGTCCTCGCCCGCGCTCAGCGGCCGCCCGCTCTCGATGGGATGCTCAAATACCGGCTTGCCGCTGGCAAGATCAATGATGTCGGCCTCGGCGTTAGTCGCGGCGTCGGGCCGCGACACGTAGAGCAAGCCGGCTGGAATCAGTTCGGCGTAGTCCAGTTGTCCGTTGATCTTGGCATCCTTCTTCAGCCGAAGCGTCGCGCTGGCGACGTCCAGCACGTTGACGTAGGTGTGCGATTGCGCGTCCACGGCGAGCACTACACCGTCGCCGGCAATGATGGCGCCGGTGACGTTGCCGTGCATCCGGATCGGCTTTTTCGCGATGGTCGTACCGTCCGCGTAGCGAGCCACGTTGAGTCCGGTTTGTGCGATGCCATTGACGACGAGCCGGCTGCCAGTTTGCGCGTCCTGCGGCGCCGCTTCGGGCAGCATGACGATGCCCGCCGGATGCTGCACGATGTCGCGGATCCAACCGTTCACCGTCGCAGGTTTCGCCCACAGCGCCTTGCCGTCGGCCAGGCTATAGGCCATCAAGCTGTTATCGAAGCTCACATAGAAGCGGTCGGGTTGGGCGAGCGAGGGATAAAGGCGCACGAACTGCGGCGGCCGGCCGAAACGGGGCCGGGGCAGCGCCGCCGACCACTGCACGGCGCCCGTCCGCGCGTCCATTGCGCGCAGCCCGAGAAGTGTATAGACGACGATCCGGCCCGGACCCGCCGGCAAAACTTGCATCGTTTGCGACTCCGAGGCGCGGCGCATGAGCCCTTGCATCAATCCGCCGAAGCCGCCCTGCGCCGGGCCGGTCTGCGCGAAAAACGAATCGTTGACCCAAAGCTGCCGGCCGGTCGCTAAATCGAAGAGCGCCACGATCGGCGGCCCGGCCTCGCGCTGCCCCTCGATCAGCAGCACGCCGCTCTGCGGCAGGACTTGGCGCGTGACCACGCGTGTAATGCCCAGTTGGCGCGAATCGAAGACTGCTGCTCCGGTGACCGGATCGAAGATCTCGAGCAAATTCGGCCCCGTCGCCTGCATCAGCAACGAATTCGGCACGGGCTGGACGCTGTCGGCGGCGAGCCCGCCCAGCTCTGGCTTTTGCCAAGCGATCCGGCCCTGCTCGATATCCACCCCGGCCAGCCCGCCGTCAGTCTCGACCAACAGCGCTCCCGCCGGCGCGATCTGCTGCCATTCGATGGCGCCAGGCAGTTGCACGCTCCACGCCGTCGTGGCCGCCGCCATCGGCGCGGGGCTGGTTTGCCCGTGCGCGGCGCCCACCAACAGCAACGCCGCGCTCGATATCAAAACCCAGAGCAACTTGCGAATTGGCCGGCGAGCCCTGTCATCCATTGGTATATTCCCCCGTTGCGCAGCGAGGCTGCGGCAATGTCCAATGTTCGTTGATTGAAACGCGGGAGACAACGAAGAGAAACATAGAGGTTCCCGGCAACACACTGGCCGGAAGCGCAGGTGAGCTAGGGCAAAGGTCGGGGCCCGAGGCGATAGGTGCGCGGTGCCGGATGGCAAGTTCGGGGCGAGCGGCGAAGGGCGAACGGCGAACGGCGTTAGCGACTGGCAGAGCGCGGAGGCTTGCGCGCGGGCGGCGTCGGCGGCTGCCAGACCGAACCGCGCGAGGTTTCGCCAAGCGCGTGGGCGCCGGCGAAACCGGCCTGCGCTTGGCGAGCCAGAGCGGCGTGCCGGCGTTCGAGTGCGACCAGCTCGACGACGAACCCGGAAAGCCGCGGCTGGATCGCCCCCAGCGCGGGTAGTGCCGCCACGGCCTTTTTCTCGACCTCCAGCTCTCCGCGCAGGTAATCGCGGTCGGCGGTAGCGCCGCTCTGATTGCGCAAAATGCCGCGGAAAATTTGCCATTCCTGCTTGAGCTCGGGTACTTCTTCAAGCTCGCGGCCGCTCGCGACGCGGCGCAACCGCCCCCAGGCGGACGCCTCGTCGGCGGCGACGCGCACGGCATAGGCGCGGGTCGCCGGCTGCTGCGCTTTCTCGCGCATCAGCGCCGCCGTGACCCATTCGCCCTTCACGAGCGTGGCCAGCAGCCGGCTAGGCGGTTGGCCGGCGGAAAGCAGGATTTGTGGCGGCAAGGCCGCTTGGGCCGCGACCGATACGGCCATCAACCATGCGATCAGAAGGGCGCGCAAACCCACTTCCACTTGGATGCTAAACAAAAATGGGCCGGCGGACTGCCTTGCCACGCCGGCCCCGACGTGCCGGAACGCCTAGCCGCTTCCATTAGCGGAGATCAGCGGCGCGGCGGATTCTGTGGCGGTGGCTGCTGCGGCGACTTGCCGGCCGGCGTGGCGGCCGGGCGGCCACCTAGCGAGGCCTCCAGCGAGTGCGCCTGCCGCTGATGCTTTTGCAGCACCGGAATGACAGTAGCAATATAATCCTTCAGCCCAGGATCCGTGACCTGCTTTTCCAGCGCGCGCGCTCGCCGAATGGCGCGCATATGGTCCCGCGTCTCGGCGCGCAGGTAGTCGGAATCGGCGGCTTTGCCGGTGGCGTTTTGCAGGCGGCTATCCAACTCTTTCTGTTGCGCCTCCATATGGGAGTTGGTGCCCAACTGCGCATTGGCTTTGCTGGCTACGTCTTTCAGCTGATCCAGCGCCTTTTGATGGTCATCTTGAATCATCTTGGCGTAGTCCTTGACCTGCGCGTTTTGCGCTTTGCTCTGCATGGCCTTGGCAGTCTGGATCTCGCCCTGATTCAGAGTGTTAAAAAAGTCCATGGCGCGCTGATTGGGGTCCATGGGCTTTTGGGAATTGGATTGCGCGGATTGACCCTGCTGGCCGGAGCCACTCTGAGCGACGGCGGGCAGAGTCAAACTCAGACCCGCGCAAAGCACTGCGGCCGCGGCCCATCGTGCCGCGTGGTAAGCGATTCGATACATGGCTAGCCTCCGGAAGCGGCGCATTGGGTTGAGATGCCGCCGACAGAACCGGCGATGCGCCGGCCGAGTGGAGGGGCACCGGCTTCGCCAAGGGCAAGCGGAGCCGCTTACTTTTCTATGTTTACGGGGAAGTCGCCAGCGGTGTACACCACGCGCCCGCCAACCACGGTTTTATAAATGCGCGCTGCCTTGATCTCATCGGGCGGAATGGAAAAGATGTCGCGATCGAGAATGACGTAGTCGGCGTATTTGCCGGGCGTCAGCGAGCCAAGCACCTGGTCTTGAAACGCCGCATAGGCAGAACCCATGGTGTAGGCATAAACGGCTTCTTGGACGCTCAACTTCTGCTCCGGAAACCAGCCGTGTGGATATTTTCCGTCGAGGGTCTCACGGGTGACGGCGCCGTAGATGCCGAGCAGCGGATCGAGAGGCGCCACCGGCCAGTCGGTGCCGAAGGCGAGGCGGACGCCGTGGTTCAAGAAGGTCCGGAAGGCATAGCTGCCGGCGGCACGGCGTGAGCCGATGCGGGCTTCCAGAAAGCGCCCGTCGTCAATGGCGTGGTAGGGCTGCACGGAAGCGATGACATGCAGGCGGCCGAAGCGGGCGAAGTCCTGGGGCGCGACGTGTTGGGCGTGCTCGATGCGAAATCGGCGGTCGCGGCGGCCATCGGCCGTTTCGACGTGCTGAAAGATGTCGAGGACTTCGCTATTCGCCTCGTCGCCGATGGCGTGGATGCAAACTTGCAGGCCGGCCTGATCGGCGTGCTCGACCAAAGCCTGCATGACGCTGGGCGGATTCATCTCGGGCATGGGCAAGCCGCGCCAGCCGTCCTGGCGATCGCTATACGGAGCGAAGAAATACGCCGTCTCCGAGCCGAGCGAGCCGTCGGCAAAGGCTTTGGTCGAGCCGAGCCAGATCCAGGGGCCGCCGAAGCCGGCGCGAATGCCGAGCGCCGCCAGGTTCCGCCAGTCCGCGAGCGGCTGGCGGACGTAGATGCGCGCGGTGAGCCGGCCTTGCGCGAGCATCTTTTGATAGACGCGGGGCAGATACGGCGGATCGAGCGCCATGTCCTGCAAAGTGGTCAGGCCGACGCCGGCGGCCTGGCGCAGGCCGGCGGCGAGAAAACGCTCCATCTCCTGGTCGCTGGGGAGGGGGATAATGCGCTCCACCAGATCCTGGGCGTTGTCTTTCAAGGCGCCGGTGGGCTGGCCGCTCGCGTCCTTGACGATCACGCCGCCCGGCGGGGTGGGCGTTTGCGCGGTGATGCGCGCCAAGTGCAGAGCCAGGGTATTGGCTAGGCCCATGTGGCCGTCGTGGCGGCTCACGTAAACGGGATTCCGCGGCGTGCAGGCGTCGATCATTTGCCGCGTCGGCAGGCGCGGCGGCGTCCACAAAGTCTCGTCCCAATTGCCCTGCGTGATCCATTCGCCGGGCTTCATTTGTTTCGCCTGTTGGCAGATGCGGCGGACGAACTCGGCGGGCGTGGCGGCGTCGCGCAAGTCCATCATCGCCAGGCCGGTCGAGCCGTCCAAAAAGTGCACGTGATCGTCGTTGAAGCCGGGCAGCACGAGCCGGCCGCCGGCGTCGATGACCCGCGTCGCGGGGCCGATCCAGGGCTGAATCTCGGCATCCGAGCCGACCGCGACGATGCGGCCGCCCAAAATCGCCATGGCCTCGGCCAGGGGCTGGCGCGAGTCCATGGTGTGGATGCGGCCGTGCAACACCACTTCCGTCGCCGCGCCGCGCGGCGCCACCGGGATCAATATGCTTTGCGCCCACGCCGGCGCGGCGGCGAGCGCGAGATAGACAAGCCAAGCGGCAACCATCAGGCGGCGATTATATCCCCATGGGCGGGGCGACAATCGCATCGCCCAGCGGCCAATTTGTTGGCTGTGACGCGCACGGCAACACACGGCCGCTCTTCAATCACGCGGGCAGCATAGCCCCCGGCTATGCTGAGTGCATGCCGGAAAACGATTGGCTGGCGGCCGTGCGGGCCGCCGATGGACGCGCCCTGGCCCGCGCGGTAAGCGTGGTCGAGAGCCGCGGCCCGGAGGCGGAGGCGCTGCTGCGCGCCCTATTTCCCGCCAGCGGCCAAGCCACCCTGATTGGCGTTACCGGCGCGCCCGGCGCCGGCAAGAGCACGCTGGTGGACCAACTGGCGCGCGAATACCGCCGCAGCGAAGAAAAGGTCGGCATCATCGCCGTCGATCCCAGCAGCTCTTTCAGCCACGGCGCGATTCTCGGCGATCGCATTCGCATGCAGGCGCATTTTGGCGACCCCGGCATCTTCATCCGCAGCATGGCCACCCGCGGCAGCCTGGGCGGGCTGGCGGCCGCGACCGCCGATGCCGCCACCGTGCTCGACGCCGCCGGCTGCCGCCGCGTCGTGATCGAGACCGTGGGCGTGGGACAGGGCGAGGTGGATATCGTGCAGTTGGCCGACGTGGTGCTGGTCGTGCTGGTGCCCGGCATGGGCGACGAGGTGCAAACCCTCAAGGCGGGCATTCTCGAGATCGCCGACGTCTTCGTGGTCAACAAAGCCGATCGCGGCGCCGACCGCTTGGTGCAGGAGCTGCGCGCCATGCTGAGCCTGGCCAAGCGCGCGGACGGCTGGCGGCCCGCCATCGTGCAGACCGTCGCGACCGAAGCGCGGGGCATCGTGGAGTTGCGGGAGGCGATCGCGGCGTTCGAGCACTACACCGCCGCCGAAGGCCGACTCGCCGCCCGGCGGCGCCGGCAATGGCATGGGCGTTTGGAGCGGCTGTTGCGCGACCGGTGGTACGAGTCGGCGCTGGCGCCCCGCCTCGCGCCCGCCGCGCTGGAGCAAGCGGCCGACGCGGTGAGCGAGCGCCGCACCGATCCCTACTCCGCCGCGGAGAGCCTGATTGCCGCCGCGCGGCCGGCGCCGTGAGCTAGCGCGCGATCACCAAGTTGTTTTGCACGCTGAAGACGCCGGGCAAGCTGCGCACGGCGTTGCCGGCAATCTGCTTGTCGAGTTGCGAAGTCACCACGCCCTCCAGCGTGACATGGCCGTTGACCACCACGATGCGAATGGGATGGGCGGGATTCAGCCAATAGCGCCGCAGCGAGGGGTTGCCGTAGATGGCGCGCGCCGCACGATAGCGGATATCGTCGTCGAACTGGGAAGTGGGGGCGACGGAGATGTCGTCGGTCACGCCGCGCACGCCTTTCGTATTGGCGATGATGTCGAGCGCCGAGTCGCGGTCGGCGTAGTCGCGCACCTGGCCCCCTACTTTGGCCACGCCATCGTGAACCGACAGGGTCAGGTTATTGAATATCTGCCCCATGCCGATGCGATCGTAAGTGAGCCGTTGCGCCAGTTGGTCGCGCAATTGCCGGTCGGGAACGGCCGGCGCGTCGACCTGCAGATGAGAGATCACGCCGGTCACCGAGCCGATGTCACGCGCCTTATGGATCGCCTCCAAATAATCGCGATAATTGGAAACCGAGCCGGAAAGAGTCACCACTTGATCGTCCACGAGTGCGTGGACGTTCTCGAAGGCCTTGTTTTTCGCGAACTGCTGGCTTAAATAATGCTCGATCTGCGCGTCCAGCGCCCGCACCTGGCCGGCTTGTCGCGAGCCGCGGGCGGCGGCAGCGGGACTGCAAGCAAGCCCGAGGATAATGGCCAACGAAACCAGTGAGAGAAAGCGCATGATGGAGCCTCCCGACCATCGCCGAACCTGGCTACTATCTAAGACGGCTCGAACGGGTCGCCGGTTGCAAGGGCTCGGTCCGGCATGGCGGGCGGCCGGCACCGTGTTGTGCGCGCTATTGACTCTCGCGGCAACGCTGGGGAGAGCCGCGCCAAGCGGAGCCGGCGCCGGACAGTTCGCGCCGCCCGCGCCGGCCGCGGCCACGGTGAAACTGATCGCGGTGGGAGATATCATGCTGTCGCGGGGCGTAGCGGCACGGCTGCGCCGCCACGGCCCGGATTACCCCTTCGCCAAGGTCGCCGCCTACCTGCACGGAGCGGACATCGTCTTCGGCAATCTGGAATGCACGCTGCTGGCCGGCGCGCCGGTGGCGCGGGGCTCGCTTACCTTTCGCGCCGATCCCGGCGAGGCGGCGGCGCTGCGCGCGGCCGGCTTCTCGATTCTATCGTTGGCGAACAATCACAGCCCCAACTACGGGCCGGGCGGCTTGCGGGCGACGTTCGCGGCGCTGCGCGCGGCCGGTCTGGCGTATGTCGGCGCCGGCGCGGATGCGGCCGCGGCGCGCGCGCCGGTAGTGCTGGAGCGGCGCGGGATTCGCTTCGCGTTTCTCGCCTACACGGAGGGGGACATCGTGCCCGCCGGTTACGCCGCCGCGAGGGCCCGCGCCGGCGTCGCCTTCATGAGCCGGGCGGCCTTGCCGCGCGACATCGCCGCCGCGCGCGCCGCCGCCGACATCGTGATCGTCTCAATGCACGCCGGGCGCGAATACCAGCCCCGCCCCGACGCGCGGCAAATTTCCTTCGCCCACGCCGCGATCGACGCCGGCGCGGATCTGGTGCTGGGCCACCATCCTCACGTCGTGCAAACGATGGAGTGGTACCGGGGCAAGCCGATCTTCTACAGTCTGGGCAATTTTGTCTTCGATCAGACGTGGTCGCGAGCCACGCAACTGGGCATGAGCGTCGCGCTCACGTTCTCGCGCTCCGGTCTGGTGGGCTGGTCTCCGCATCCGGTGCGGATCGTGAATGCGGCGCGGCCGGAGTTGCTGGCCGGCGCGGCGGCGGCGGCGGTGGTGCAAAGACTAGGGCCGGCGCGGCGCGCGCGCGGTGACCGACGTTAGCCGCGGCGCGCCAGCTTGGCGAACTCGGCGCGCAGCTCGTGCACGGTCCGGGCCAGATCGCCGAGCTTGGCGAAGACCGCGGTGCTGCGCAGCCATTGGCGATGCTCGAAGGCGGGGGAACCGCTATACATGGTTCCCGGCGCCAGATCGCCGTGGGTGCCGCTTTGCGCCGTGACGATCGTGCCGCGGCCCACCGTGCAATGGCCGGCCACGCCGGCCTGGCCGGCGAGCAGCGCCTCATCCTCGATGACGGTGCTGCCAGCCACGCCCACCTGCGCGCACAGGATGACGTGGCGGCCCAACCGGCAGTTGTGCGCCACCTGCGTCAAGTTGTCGATCTTGGTGCCCTCGCCGATGACCGTGGCGCCCAGCGTGGCGCGGTCCACGCAGCTGTTGGCCTGCACCTCGACCCGGTCGCCGATCTCGACGCCACCCGCCTGGGGAATTTTTTCGTGGCCGCCGTCTTCGCGGCGCGCGAAGCCGAAGCCATCGCCGCCGATAATCGCCCCCGGCTGAAGGATGACGTCGTCGCCGAGCCGGCACCCCTCGCGCACCACGGCATGGGCATGGGCCAGGAAGTTGCGTCCCACGCGCACGCCGTCGTAGAGGACAACGTGGGGATGAATCACGGCTTCGGCGCCGATCTCGCAGCCGGCGCCGATTACGGCATAGGCGCCGACGTGGCAGCCGGGGCCGAGCCGCGCGGTGGGATGCAGGCAGGCGGTTGGATGAATGCCCGCCGGCGGGCGGGGGACGGGACGCAGCCAAGCGATGGCGCGCGCCAGGGCCAGTTGCGGATTGGCGCTGCGCAAGCGCGGCAAACGCGTGTCGGCGTAGTCGAGACCGGTGAGCAGGGCACTGGCGCGGGTGGTGGCGGCTTGCGCCGCATAGCCCGCGGCGAGGACGAAGGAGAGGTCGCCGGGTCCGGCGAGCTCGAGCGGAGCGATGTCGCGAATTGCCAGGTCGGCGTCGCCCTCGAGTTGGCATTCCAGCCGTTGCGCCAGTTCGCCGAGCAGCATGCGAGGCATGAAAGAAGGTTATCGCACCCCCGGCCCCGGGCCGCGCCTCTTAGACGCGGTTGGCGAACAGATCTCCTTGGCTGACGTCGGCGACCGCGGCGGGAGCGCGGCGGGTTCCGGCGCGCTGGGTGCCGATGACACCCAACACGGTAGCGGAGGCGATGGATTCGCGGGGGACGTACACGCGTTGAAAATCGGCCGAGATCGAGGCCGGCGCCAGGTACAGCCCGCTGCCGTCCAACTCCAGCAAGTTGTTGCCGAGTAAACCTTCCAGTGTGTCGTGGTCGTGAAAGCGCACCCGCACCCAAAGACCATCCAGCCGCGGACGGCTGCGGCCGGCGCGCCGCTCGCCCAGGTTCTCGGCCACGTCAAAGCTGGAAACGAAGTAGATGGCCTTGATGTCGGCCACGGGGAGCCGCACCAACTGGCCATCGGGAGAGAGAAACTGCACGCTCGCGCCCTCGCGGAAGTCCTGCGGATCCAAGTACCCTCGTACTAGTCCGCGAGCACGGGTGCGAACTAACACTCTCTTGCGCGTGGAAGGCATGCGGAACGGGTGGCTCGCGGCTGCGCCGTCGGCGCCGCCCCTTGCCCCTCATTGTTGCTCACGACGGCGATTTTGCTGGTGCGAAAATGAGTTGTGATGTTACTATCAAGCGGTTCCGCAGTCAAGGTTGCTGAGGGATAAAGCTTTTGTTTGCATGGCTTTAGGCTGCTTGCGGCAGGGCCGCGAGCGGGCCGCTGTCGCCTCCTGAGCGGGAGGCGAGAGGGTCGCGCTCGGGCGATCGGGCGCGGTAAACAAGTTCAGGCGGGCGGTTTAGGCGCGGGTATCGAGCGCCGGCGGCTGGGCCGCGGCAGGGGAGTGAACGCGGTGGCTCAGCGAGTGGCCGGCGCGGGCTACGCTGCCAATCGCGCCGCCTTTAGCAAGGGAGCGGTTGCAAGTTGACCCCACCGGCTCTAGACATTGGCGCACCGGCGCCGGCCCCGGAGGGCATGCTAGCGCCTGAGATCGAGGCATTTTTGCATCAGGCGCGGGTCGAACAGGGCCTGGCGCCCAACACGGTGGCCGCCTATGCGCGCGACCTCGCCAAGCTATCGCGCTGGTCGCAAGCTCAAGAGCGTCCCCTAGCCACCTGCCAGCGGACCGACTTGCAACGGTATTTGCTGTCGCTCCGGACAATGGGCCTGAGCGGGGCGAGCGTGGCGCGCCACATGGTGAGCATGCGGCGCCTGTTTCGATATTTGATTCTGGACCGCGTGCGCGCGGACGATCCTTGCGAGGGCCTGGAGTCGCCTCGCTTGGGCCTGCGCCTGCCGAAGGTGCTATCGGCCGACGAGGTGGAACGCTTGTTAGCGACGCCGGGAGCGCCGGCCGCGATCCAGCCGGCGGCGCGCGCCCGCCAGTTGCGCGATCTGGCCATGCTGCAAGTCCTGTACGCCAGCGGGCTGCGCGTCAGCGAGTTGGTGGCCTTGCGGCAGGAAGACGTGGATTTGGAAATGGGACTGGTTCGCTGCCGCGGCAAGGGAGACAAGCAGCGCCTGGTGCCGCTGGGCCGGACGGCGGCGGCGGCGCTGCGCCACTATTTGCGCGACGGCCGCCGCCAGCTCATGCCTCCCGGCCGCACGGAACGGGGTTGGCTGTTTCCCACCGCGCGGGGCGGGCCAATGAGCCGGCAAGCCTTTTGGAAAAAAATCGGCGCGTGGGGCCGGCGCGCCGGCTTGCGCACGTCGCTGGCGCCGCACATGCTACGGCATAGCTTCGCGACCCACCTTTTGGAGCGAGGCGCCGACCTGCGCAGCGTGCAGACGATGCTGGGCCACGCCGACATCGCCACCACGCAGATCTACACGCACGTGGTGATGGGACGGTTGCGTCAAGTTTATAAGCGGCACCATCCGCGCGCCTGAGAGGGTGGGCGCGGAACGCGAGCGGGGAGGGGCGCCCCGGCCGCGCCAACGGGATACTTTATGGCGGATTACATCTTTCTCCTCGAGACCCGCTTCAGCGCCGAGCAGCAAGCGGTCGCGGCGGCGATGCAACGGCTCTGCCAGCAGGCCGGCTTGAATCTGTATCTCACCGGCGGGCCGATGCGGGACCTGCTGGCGGGCGCGCCGATTCGCACCCTCGACTTCAGCATCGAGGGCAATCCGCTGCGCCTGCAAAAGCCGCTGGCCGCCGAAGGCGTGCAAGTGCTGGCCGTGGACGACGACGAGCAGAGTCTGCGGCTCCGCTACCATGCCGTGCGCTTTCGCGTCACTGCCGCCCATAGCGAGGCTTACGAGCAGTTCGGGCGTCCTCCGGTACTCAAGGCGGCGACGATCGTGGACGACCTGCGCCGCCGCGGCTTCACCCTTGACGCCATCGGCCTCTCGCTCAACGCCGCTTCCCGCGGCTTGCTGCTCGACCCGACCAACGGACTGGCGGACATCGAGGCGCGCCAAATCCGGATGATTCACAACTACGTCTTCTATGAGGACCCGGTGCGCTTGCTGCGCGCCGTGCGGCTCGAGACCCGGCTCGGCTTCGCGATCGAGGAGCGCACCGCGGCGCGCATGGCGGCGGCGCGGGAAGGAGGCTATCTCGACCACGCCCAGAAGGGCGCGCTGGGGCGCGAACTCGAGGCCCTGGCTTATGAGCCCGATCCGGCGGCCGTGCTCAAGGCGCTGGAGAAATCGGAACTGCTGGAGAAGGCTTTCGGCAAAGGTTTCCGCACCTCCAAAATGAATCTTGCCGCCTTGACGCGATTGCCCACCGCCATGCAACAAATGGAGGAGGCCGGGCTCAGCGCCGACTCGGGGCCGGTCACGCTGCATTGCATGCTGGAGGAGCAACCCGCCAAAGAGCAGGCGCGACTGTTTCATCTGGGTCTAAGCAAGCCGCTCGTGGCAGGCAGCCAGCGCTTGCCCGCCGAAGCCAAAGCGGTGCAGAAGCAGATGTTCGCGAAATCGGCCGCCTTTTTGGCCGGCCTGCACGATCTGCTGCATCACGTTCGCACGGAAGCGGTGCTGTTCCTGTTTCTGGCGGGCAACGCGAAGGCGCAGAAGAAGCTCAAGGATTTCACGGTTCGCATTCCCGAGATCCGCCAGCAACTGCCCTTGCGCGAGTTGCAGCAGTTGGGTGTACATCCCGACGCGCCGCGCTTCCACGACGTGATCGAAAAAATTTATCGCCGCCTGCTGGAGGGCAAGCTGCGCGGCGCCGAACAGATCACCGCGGCGCTCAAGCAAGAGGCCGAGCGCGCCGGCGCCATTCAGAAGCCCGCGCCGCACAAGCCGGCAGCCGGCAAGGGCCGCGGCAAGGCGCGCGCCGCGGC
>JBOGKX010000206.1:0-17079 GCA_050746125.1 Terriglobales bacterium
CCAACGCCCGCACCCGCAAGGGGCCGCGGCGCGGCACCATCGCCAACAAGAAGAAGGCGTCGGCGAAGACCTAAAGCGAGCGCAGCGTCGAGAGCGAATTCTATGGCCAAGCCAGCGGCGAAAACGACCGGCAAGAAAAAGACTTTCAAGAAGAAGGAGCGCCGCCACGTGGCGGCGGGCGTGGTTTATATCCAAGCCACCTTCAATAACACCTTGGTGACCATCACCGATCCCGACGGCCGCGTCATCGCCTGGTCGAGCGCCGGTTCGCTCGGCTTCCGCGGCTCGCGCAAGGGCACGCCCTTCGCCGCCGGGCAGGCGGCGCTGCGCGCCGGCGGGGTGGCCCGCGACATGGGCATGCGCATCGTCGAGGTGCGGGTCAGCGGCCCCGGCTCCGGCCGGGAAACCGCCATCCGCTCCCTGGCCACCGCCGGGCTCGATGTGCGCGCCATCAAGGACGTCACCCCCGTTCCCCACAACGGCTGCCGGCCGCCGAAGAAGCGCCGCGTTTAGCTAGGAGAGTCGTTTTATGGCACGCTACACCGGCCCCGTCTGCCGCCTCTGCCGGCGCGAGGGCATGAAGCTTTTTCTCAAGGGCGAGAAGTGTTTTTCCAGCAAGTGCCCGATCGAGAAGCGCAACTTCGCCCCCGGCCAGCACGGCAAGGACCGCCGCCCGAAGATGGTCGGCTACGGCTTGCAATTGCGCGAAAAGCAAAAGACGCGCCGCGTGTACGGCGTCTTGGAGCGGCAGTTTCGCGGTTATTTCGAGCGCGCCAGCCGCCGCGTCGGCGTGACCGGCGAGCTCCTGCTGCGCCAGCTCGAGTCGCGCCTCGATAACGTCGTCTATCGCCTCGGCTTCGCCAGCTCCCGCGCCCAGGCGCGGCAGCTGGTGCGCCACGGGCACATCACCGTCAACGGCCGCAAGGTCAACATCCCCAGTTTTCAAGTCGCGGTGGAGCAAACCATCGCCGTGCGCGAGGGCAGCCGGCAAAATCCGGTGATCCTGAGCGCGATCGAGTTTGCCAGCCATCAGGGCATGCCCGCCTGGCTGGAAATGAATCGCGAGCAGCTGAGCGGCCGCGTCTTGGCGGTTCCCAAGCGCGAGGACGTCAGCCTGCCCATCCAGGAACAGATGATCGTCGAGTTGTACAGCAAATAACCCCCGCCGGGCGCGGGCCCTGCCGCCCGCCGCCCGCCCCGAATTTGGAGGCAAGAGACCCATGCTTTGGAAAGGCTTTCAAAAGCCCAAGCGCCTGGCCGTGGAGCCGGAGACGCTCACTGACCGCTTCGGCAAGTTCTCCGCCCAGCCCTTTGAACGCGGCTTCGGCAACACCATTGGCAACGCCCTGCGCCGCGTGCTGCTGTCTTCGATCGAGGGCGGCGCCATCACCGCCGTGCGCCTCGAAGGCGTCGCGCACGAGTTCCAGTCCATTCCCGGCGTGGTCGAGGACGCCACCGACATCATCCTCAACCTCAAGCAGATTCCCTTCCGCCTCAACGTGGATGGGCCCAAGCACATCTACCTGCGCGCCGATCAGCCCGGCATCGTTACCTCCGGCATGCTCGACACCGATAGCGACGTCGAGGTGCTCGACAAGAACGTCTATATCGCCACCGTCAGCGAGGGCGGCAGCCTGGACATGGAGCTGCGCCTGAAGATCGGCCGCGGCTACGTCGCCGCCGACCGCAATTACGACGACGACCTGGCGCTCGGCTTTATCCCCATCGACAGCGTGCATTCCCCGGTGCGCAAGGCCAACTACACCGTGGACTCCGCCCGCCTCGGCCAGACCACCGACTACGACCGCCTCACGCTCGAGATCTGGACCAACGGCGCGGTGCGACCCGCCGATGCCGTCGGCCTGGCCGCCAAGCTCCTCAAAGACCACATGAACATCTTCATCAACTTCGAGGAGTCGCCCGAGGCGGGGGACTACGACAGCAGCGGCATGCAGCTGCGCAACGACAATTTGAACCGCTCCGTCGAAGAGCTCGAGCTCTCCGTCCGCTCCTACAACTGCCTCAAAAACGCCAACATCCAGACCATCGGCGAGCTGGTGCAAAAGAGCGAGAGCGAGATGCTCAAGACCAAGAACTTCGGCCGCAAATCGCTCAATGAGATCAAGGAGATCCTGGCCACCATGGGCCTGTCGCTCGGCATGCGCATCGACGAGCACGGCAACCCGGTGCCGGGCGCCATGGAGAGCGTGGGATAGGCGCATGCGACATCGCAACGCAGGCTATAAACTCGGCCGCAACACCTCGCATCGGCGCGCGCTGCTGCGCAACTTGGTGACCTCGCTGGTGCTCGAGGAGCGGGTGCGGACCACCGTGCCCAAGGCCAAGGCCATTCGCCCCTGGGCGGAGCGCATGATCACCCTGGGCAAGCGCGGCACCCTGCACGCCCGCCGCCAGGCCGCTTCCTACTTGCAGGATCCGGCGGCGGTGGCCAAGCTGTTCGAGGACATCGCGCCCCGTTTCGGCGACCGCGCCGGCGGCTATACGCGCATCGTCAGAACCGGCTTCCGCGTCGGCGACAACGCGGAAATGGCCTTCATCGAGTACCTGGGCAGCGAAAAGGTGCAGCAGGCCAAGAAGCAGCGCCGCGCCCAGCGGATGGAGAAAAAGGTCGAGGCGCAAAAGAAGGCCGCCGAGGAGTTGCAGGCCAAGAAGGGATCGGAAGAGCCGGAAGCCGAGGAGTAGCCGGCCGGGGGAACTGCGCGTGCGCGTCGTGCTGGGGTCCGATCACGCCGGTTTTGAACTCAAGCGCAACCTCGTCGCCTACGTGCGCTCGCTCGGCCACGAGACGCTCGATGTCGGCACCGACGGCACCGCCCCGGTGGACTATCCCGACTTCGCCGAGGCCGTGGCCCTGGCCGTGCTCGACGGGCGCGCCGAGCGTGGCGTGCTGATCTGCGGCTCCGGCGTCGGCGCCTCGGTCGCCGCCAACAAGGTGCCCGGCATCCGCGCCGCCGTCTGCCACGATTGCTACTCCGCCCACCAGGGCGTCGAGCATGACCAGATGAACGTCCTCGTGCTCGGTTCGCGGGTGGTGGCGAGCGAGCTCGCTCACGATTTGGTGCGCGATTACCTGGCCGCCGTCTTCAGCGGCGCCGAGCGCCACGTGCGCCGCTTGGCCAAGGTCCGCGCGCTCGAAGCCAAATACCTCATCCCCGGGGCGCGCGGCGGCCGCTAGCCCGCCGGTCTGCCCATGGCCGACATCGTTTTATTGGGCGGGACCGGCGCCATGGGTCGCGCGATCGCCGCCCTTCTGCACGCGCAACAGCGTCCGTTTCGCGTCGTCGCTCGCTCCCGCTCCCGCCTCGACGCGCTCTTCGCCGCCTATCCCGAGGCCGAGCTGAAGACCTGGAACCCCGAGCGGCCGGAGTCGGCGAGCGCCGCCCTGAGCGGGGCGCGGACGGCGTTCTTCCTGGTCGGCCTGCCCTACTGGCGCTTCCGCGACTATCCGCCGCTGATGCGGCAGACGCTTGACGCCGCCGCCGCCGCCGGCGTCGCCCGCATGCTGCTCGTCTCCTCGGTCTATTCCTACGGCGTGCCGCGCTCGACGCCCGTCGCCGAAGACCATGCGCGGGAGCCGGCCACCGTCAAAGGGCAACTGCGCAAGCAGCAGGAAGACATGCTGCTCGCCGCCGACGCCGCCGGGCGCATCCGTGGCACGATCTTGCGGCTGCCCGATTTCTACGGCCCGGGCGTCGAAACCAGCATCGTGAACGGGGTCTTCCAGTCCGCGGTGAAAGGCAAGGCGGCGCCGCTTTTGGCGCCGATCGACACGCCGCACGAGTTCGTCTACGTCCCCGACGCCGCCGCCGTGGCGCTGCGCCTGGCGGCCGAGCCGCGCGCCTACGGCCGCGCCTGGAACCTAGCCGGCGCCGGCCCCATCGGCCAGCGCGAGTTCGCCGAAAAAGTCTTCGCCGCCGCCGGCCGCCCTCCGGCGCTGCGTCCGGTCGGCCTCTGGTCGCTGCGGACGCTCGGTCTTTTCAATCGCGTCTTGCGCGAGCTGGTCGAGATGCATTATTTGCAGACCACGCCCGTCTTGCTCGACGACTCCGCTCTGCGCGGGCTGCTCGGCCCTCTGCCCAAGACCTCCTACGACGAAGGCATTCGCGCCACCCTCGCCGCTCTGCAGCGTCCGGCGCCGCGCCGGGCCGGTTAGACTGACCGCAGGGTGACCGCCATGGACGTCGTCTATTGCCCCAGCCCGGTCGGCGTGCTGCGCATCGCGGGCGATGCCGAGGCCATTCGCGGCATCGAGTTTCCCCGCCGTGGCGGCTGGGGCGCGGCGGAGCCATCGCCACCGCCCGCGCCGCGCCCGCTGGCGGATGCCATCCGCCAGCTCGGCGAATACTTCGCCCGCCGCCGCCGCGCCTTCGATCTGCCGCTCGCTCCCGAGGGGACCGAGTTCCAGCGCCGCGTCTGGGAGTGCCTGCGCGCCATCCCCTACGGCGAAACGATCTCTTACGGCGAACTCGCCCGACGCGTCGGACGGCCCGCCGCGGCCCGCGCCGTCGGCGCCGCCAACGGCGCCAACCCCATCCCCATCGTCATCCCTTGCCATCGCGTCATCGGCGCCTCCGGCGCGCTCATCGGCTTCGGTGGCGGCCTGTCCGTCAAATCCGCGCTGCTCGCCCTCGAAGCGCCGCAACTCTCGCTACCGTGAGCCATGAGCCATGCCGCGACTACGCCCCGCCCGCCTCTGCAAGCCCCTAGCCCCTAGCCCCTGCCCCCTCTTCCATCCGTGCTATCGTGTGCTGGCGAAAGGGAAAGTACCACCCCATGACCGATACCACCCGCCGCGACTTCTTGAAAACCGCCGGCTCCGTCGCTGCCTCCGGAATGGCGATGAGCGCTACGTCGCTTGCCTGGGGCTCGCCCCTCGGCGCCAACGACCGCCTCACCGCGGCGCTGATCGGCGCCGGCCGCCAAGGCACCTACGATATGGTCGACCACCTGCGTTCCGGCCAGGTGGACGTGGCGGCGATCTGCGACGTGTACGAGCCCAACCTGCAAAAGGCGCTGGCCAGCGCCCGCGCCAACGGCGCCCGCGCGCCCGAGGCGGTCGCCGACTTTCGCCGCATCCTCGACCGCAAGGACATCGACATCATCATCGTCGGCACCCCCGACCACTGGCATGCGCCGGTCATGGTGATGGCCTGCCAGGCCGGCAAGGACGTGTACGTCGAGAAGCCCATCTGCGTCCACGTGGACGAGGGCAAGAAGATGGTCGAGGCGGCGCGCCATTACAACCGCGTCGTGCAGGTCGGCACGCAGCAGCGCTCCGGGCGCAGCTTCCAGCGCGCCGTCGAGTTGGTCTGGAGCGGGCAGATCGGCCGGGTCGAGTTCGTCCGCACCTGGAACTATGGCAACGAATATCCCGACGGCATCGGCAATCCGCCCGATGGCGATCCGCCCGCCGGCTTGGACTGGGACATGTGGCTGGGCCCCGCCCCCAAGCGTCCCTTCAACGCTAATCGCTTCGGCGTCGGCGATCGCTGGTCCACGTTCCGCTATTTCTGGGACTACGCCGGCGGCATGATGACCGACTGGGGCGTCCACCTGCTCGATATCGTGAACTGGGCGCTGCGCTCCGACGGTCCCCGCGTCATCACCGCCGGCGGCGGCAAGTTCCTGCTGCGCGACAACCGCGAGACCCCCGACACGTTGCAAGCGACCTTCGAGTACGCGCTCTCCGCGCCGCCCGCCGAGGCGGTCCGCGAGGCCGAGCCGGGCGGCGGCGGGGCGGTGCCCAACCAGGATCCGCCCGGCTGCGTGGTCGTCTACGAAAACCGCACTGCCAACGGCAATTCGATGTACGGCAAAGGCTACGGCATCGAGTTCCACGGCACGGCCGGCACCCTCTTCGTGGATCGCGAAGGGTTCAAGCTCTATCCCGAGACGCAGCGCGAGCATGGCAAGGAGGTCGCGCTCGCCGCGGCGGCGGAAATGCAGGAGGAGCCCAACCCGCACTTGAACCACGTGACGAACTTTCTCGAGTGCGTGCGCACCCGCAGCCGCCCGATCAGCGACATCGAGATCGGCCATCGCTCGACTAGCGTCTGCCTGCTGGCCAACGTCGCCTATCGCAGCCGCCAGCGCCTGGTATGGGATCTCGAGAAGCAGCAGTTGCTCGAGGGCGGCCGCCAGGCCCAGGACCTGCTCTCCTACAGCTATCGCGCCCCCTGGACTTTGAGCGTCTGACCGATCCGGCTATTCGTTATGGAAATGAAACAATTCTTTCTGGCTCAGTTGGAGCGCGAGGAGGCGGCGACACGCAAGGTCGTCGATCGCGTGCCCGAGGGGCGCAACGACTGGAAACCGCACCCCAAGTCCATGGAGCTGGGGAAGCTGGCGGCGCTGGTGGCGACCATGCCGGGCTGGCTAGTCTTGATGATCGAACGCGACGAGCTCGATTTGGACGATCCCGCGAGCGAGAAATTCCGCACCAAGCCGCTCGCCTCGCAGGCCGAGCTGCGCCAGGCGCTAGCCGGCGCCGTGACCGGGGCGCGCGAGGCGCTGCGGCGCGCCAGCGAGGAACACCTGCTGAAGCCCTGGCGCTTTAAGATGAGCGGTCGGGTCTTGAGCGAACAGCCGCGCCACGTGATGATCGCCGACACCTTCTGCCATCTCGCTCATCACCGCGGACAGTTGACCGTGTATTTGCGCCTCAACGATGCCAGCGTGCCGGCGGTTTACGGCCCCTCCGCCGACGAGCAGTTTTAACCGCGCGGCGTGCCGGCCGCTTCCGGACAGACTTGCCGCATTCGTTCCGCGGCGTCGGCCAACAGCGCGCGGTCCCAGGCCTCGCGGCGCGGGGCGCGCGGATGCGTGCTGTCGTCCTCCAGGCCGCCGGTCAGTTTGAGGAAGATGGCGGCGGCGTGCTTGTAGGCCGGCACCGGCGCGCGAAAGCCGGCCCAGCCGAGATACTGGACCATGTCGCGCAATTCCAAATAGCCGGCCGAGCCCTGCTCCCAGGCGCGATCGCGCGCGGCGAACAATTCGGGCGCAAAGGTGGAAAGGCCGAGCAGATAATCGCTGCCGTACTCGATCATGTCGGCGGCCAGATCGTTGCCGGAGTAGATGGCGAAGCCGGGGCGCTGGCGATCGCGCCACCGCAGCCGCTCCCACTCCCAGTCGCGGCGCAGCGACGAATGCTTCACCCCCAGGCATTGCGGCATGTCGAGCAGCGCGCGCCAGACGCGCTCGGAGAACATGCGGCCATGGGGATTGAACATGGTGCCGAGTTCAAAGGCGAGAAAATGCTCCGCGGCCGCCGCCGCTTCGCGAAACAGGCGCACCAGGCCGGCGTCGTCCAACTTCGCGAAGGCGGGGCTGGGAAAAAGAATCGGCACGCCGCCGGCGGCGGCGATCTCGGCGCCGGCGCGCGCGTAGGCGCGCCACGGCTCGCGTCCGCCGCCGCGCGGCAGGGCGCCGGCAATGAATTGCGCATCCGCGCCGGCGCCGGCGTGTTCCTCGCTGGCCCAGGCCAGCACCCGGCGGCGCTCCACTTCGGTGAGCAGATCGCCGTAGCCGGTATCCATGTTGACGGCCACGCGCAGGCCGGCGGCGCGCGTGCGGCGGAGATGGCGGCGAAATCCGGCTTCATCGATCGCGCCGTCGGAGCGATAAGGCAGCAGCAGCGCGCTGATGCCGGCGATACGGCGTCCTGGGCGGCGCGGCGGCCCGATCTCCTTGGCGATCGCTGCCGTGGCGCGCGCGGGCCGCGGGCGGACAGGGCGCTCGGGCGCGGAGGGCTGGCGCACGGTCACGGCGCGGCCTTTTCCGCCGCGTTGATTTGGGCGTGCAGGGCGCGAACTTGCGGCCCTTCCGGTCGCGCGCGGTAGAAGGAATCCAGTGGATAGCAGCCCGACACCATGCCGTGGCGCGGCGCGGTGGTGCAGTCGCTGAACGTCCGGCAAATCGCCTTGCGCTCCAGTCGCGCCCGCTGGAGCAAGTCGTATGGCAGTTCGGGATAAGCGAGCATCATGCGGCCGAGGCCCACCACGTCGGTCGCGCCCTCGCGCACCGCGGCCTGCGCGAAATGCGGCAGAAAATCCTGAAAGTAAGACCAGCCGGAGGAGACGATCACCAGCTCCGGCGCCGCGGCCTTCAACTCTCGTGCCGCCCATTGCAGTCGCGCCGCCCCGGCCAGCGGATCCTCGGGCGGCTCGTAGCCGTCGCTGGGCGGAAAGAGGGCCGGGCGCTGGATGTGCGGGCAATAATACGGGCTGCCGGCGGTGATGTTGACGAGCCGGACGCCCAAGGACGCCAGCAGCGCCAGCAACGCGCGCGCCTCGCTGAGGTCCGGTGGGCGCGATAGGTCCGGCGCCACGCCAAATCCCCAGCCGTCGGCCTCCGCGGCCGCCGCCATCGGCCGGCCTTGGCGCGTCACTGGATCGGCCTGATAGGGCGCGCAGTCGAAGGCGCTGAGTCGCACGCCCAGTGCCAGGCCGGGCGCGGCGGAGCGCACTGCGGCCACCAGTTCGCGGAGAAAACGAGTCCGGTTCTGGAAGCTGCCGCCGTACGCGCCCGGGCGGCTGCGGGCCCCGAGCAGCTCGTGCGCCAGATAGCCGTGGCAATGCTTGAGGTCCACGAAATCGAAGCCGGCTTGCTGTGCCAAGCGCGCCGCGCCGGCGTAAGCGGCCACGATGCGGGCGACCTCGGCATCCGAGATCGGCTCGATCGCCGCCGCGGCCTGGCGCCTTTCGAGCAGCGCATGCCGTTGCGCCGGAAGCGGCCGGGCAACTCCGTCCGGGCGTGAAAAGCGGCCGGAATGGGTGAGCTGTAAGCCGACGATCCAATCGTCGTCGCCGCCAAATCGCTCCCGGTGCGCGGCCGCCATTTCGGCACGCAGCGCCGCCAAGCTGGCCGCCGATCCCTCATGCAGCCAGAGTTGCCGTGGATTGGCGCGCGCCTCGGGCAGCACGGCCACCGCCTCCACGCCCCAGATCAGCTTGGCGCCGCTGCGGCCGAAGCGCAGCCAGCGGCGGCGCGTCAGCTCCGAAGGCCGGCCGTCGCGCTCGCCGTCCCAGCCCTCCATCGGCTGCACGGCGAGCCGGTTGCCGAGCCGGCGCCGGCCGCCCGGCGCCGATTCCCAAGGGATCTCCAGCGGCGCGGCCAAGGGCGACGTCGGCGCCGGCTGCGGCGACGCATCGTAAGGCATCGGCCAGCCCAATTCGGCCAGACGCGCGGCCACCCGTTCTGCCTGGCCCAGCGCCGCGATGCGGGGATAGCGCGGTCCGCCCATTCGCAGCAGGGTAGCATGCGCGCGCCCGGGCATCGTCCCGTGCCCCCGCCCGCCGCGCAACCACCATTCTGCTGATCCCTGATCCCTGATCCCTGATCCCTGGCTCCTAGCCCCTCTTCTCCGCCGCTTATCGCCCCGCCCACGTCGCCCGTTGCGGTGGCTGCCGCGCGCCCCCATAATCCTGCTCTATGCCTAAAGATGTCGCCGCGGCCTCGCCCCGCGCCGCGGGGCTCGGCGCGCGCCAGGCCATGCTGGCCGGCTTCCTCGGTTGGACGCTCGACGCCTTCGACTTCTTCGTCCTGGCGTTCCTAGTCTCCACGCTGGCGACGCAATTCCGCGTCGGCAAGGCGGAGATCATCGGCACCATCGGCGTCACCTTGGCGATGCGACCCGTCGGCGCGCTCGTCTTCGGCTTGCTGGCGGACCGCTACGGCCGCCGCGTGCCGCTCATTGCCAACATCCTCTTTTATTCCGTCATCGAGGTGGCCTGCGGTTTCGCGCCGAACTTCGCCGTCTTTTTCGTGCTGCGCGCGCTATATGGCATTGGCATGGGCGGCGAGTGGGGCGTGGGCGCCTCGCTGGTGATGGAGGCGGCGCCGCGCCGCCACCGCGGCGTGCTGAGCGGTTTGCTGCAAAGCGGCTATTCGGTCGGCTATTTCCTCGCCGCCCTGGCGGCCGCCGTGGTGCTGCCGCACTGGGGCTGGCGCGCCATGTTTTGGATCGGCGGTGCGCCGGCGCTGCTGGCGCTTTACGTCCGCGCCCGCGTGCCGGAATCCGAGGCCTGGGAACGGAGCCGGGCTCCCAGCACCGGCGCCATCCTGCGCGAGCTCGTCGGCGACTGGAAGCACTTCGCCTATCTCGTCCTGATGATGACGCTGATGATGTTTCTCTCGCACGGCACGCAGGACTTGTATCCCGACTTTTTGCAAAGCGCGCATGGCCTGTCCGCGCGAGCCGCCTCCAGCATCGCCATGCTGTACAACGTCGGCGCGGTCCTCGGCGCGGTGCTCTTCGGCATGATTTCCGAGCGGCTGGGGCGGCGCCGCGGCATGATGGCGGCGCTGTGCTTATCGCTGCTGGTGATTCCGCTGTGGGCTTTTTCGCCGACGACGGCGCTGCTCGCCTTGGGGGCGTTCCTGATGCAGGTGGGAGTGCAAGGCGCCTGGGGCATCATCCCGGCCCATCTCAATGAGCTTTCGCCACCCAGCACGCGCGGCCTGCTCCCCGGACTCGCCTACCAACTGGGCATCCTGATCGCCGCCCCCACCAACACATGGGAGTACGCTTTGCGCGCGCACTTGGGCTATGCCCGCGCCATGGCCTACTTCGAACTGCTGGTCATCGCCGGCGGCCTGCTGGTCATCGCCCTGGGGCCCGAGCGCAAAGGCCGCGACTTCCTCGCCCCCGTCCCCGCGGCCCACGGCTGACGCCCCGCCTCAGTGCGCCGCGTCCGCGCGCACGGCCTGGCGCAGCGCCGCCACGGCGAACGTATAGACGGTTTGGTCGCGCGTCATCGCCAGCAGTTTGCTTCCGTCGCGGCTGAAACGGAGAAAGCCGGCTTCGGCCGGAAACGTCAACTCCAAGGTCGTGGCTAGCGTATCGGCATTGACCAGGAGCGCGCGATGCTTGCCGGTCAGCAGCGCGACCTCGCGGCCAATCGCGGAAGCGGCCGCAAGCACTCCGTCGAGCACGCCGGCGAGTTTGCCGCTGGGCAAGTCATAAACCAGCAGGCGTCCGATGTCATCCTCGATAAAGAGCCGCTGCCCGATTACGGCACTGTCGTAGACGTTCACGACCGGAGCCGGATCGAGCAGCAGAGCGGCGATTTTCTTCCCGCTGCCGGGGTCGAGGGCCACGATCCAGACCGCGTCCTTGCGGTCCGCCACGTGGCGCGATGTCAGATCGAACTCTTTGCCCAGCGCGCGATCGAGACTCGCATGGGAAGCGTTCCAGCCCAGCAGCAGCGCGCTTAAGCTCAGATCGACGCCGACAGTCGGTGCGTCGTCATCGAATGTCTCGTGCCAGATCGCGCGGCCCGTCCTCACATCGCTCACTGTTTCCACTCTACCAAGCGTCCAGGACCAGCTCGCCACGTCGTCGGCCGAGGGAACGACGGAGTTGTCCACGGTATACGTGCGCCGCGTCCAGGGCGCACTGCTCCGCCGGGCGTCTTTCCTGGGAGCGAAATAAGGCGCCTCGACGGCTAAGTAGGGGCCCGCTTGGACGATTTGACCGATCTTGTCTTGCGGCGGCCCGCCGGTGGCCCTTCTGGCGCTCAGATCGATCGTCACCAGCATCGGCGGCGTTCGCAGATAAGCGGGGAACTCCATCCAGGCGTGACCTTGATTCAGCCAAGCGCCGTCGAAGCGGCGCAGCGTCATTTCCTTGCGGCCGGCAGCGAGGTTCCAGATGCCGCCGCGGTCGCCCGCCGAAATCGCCAGGCGGGTCAAATCAGGCGAAACGGCGGCGGCGTTCAATGCCGCCAGCGTGGCCGAAGGCAGCGGCAGCCGCGCCAGGATCTGCGGCGCCGGCGCGCCCGGCTTTACCAGCGCCACGCCGCTGCCCACCTGCGCGGCGAAGACGCCGTCATAGCCGTCCAGTCCAGGGGTGGAGGCACCCAGGGTCATTCTGGCGCGCTCGCTGGGGTCGAAGACGGCGGCGGCATGCCCGGAGACCCGACCGACAATCCACTCCTTCCCGGCCGTGACCGGCCGCACCCAGCTCGCCGGCAGCTTGACGGTGCGCAGCACGCGCCCCGAGGGAAATTCGACGATGTCCCAGCGGCGCTTTTTTGCGCGCTGTACCGCGA
Source organism: Terriglobales bacterium (assembly GCA_050746125.1). Lineage (GTDB taxonomy): Bacteria > Acidobacteriota > Terriglobia > Terriglobales > SCQP01 > JAJPKR01. The sequence goes on from JBOGKX010000206.1 coordinate 12,072, forward strand.
CCTCCGTCTCGCTGAGGAACGCCAAGCCGGGCGCCACCCGCCATCTGGGCTTGCCGCCGACGTCAATGGGCGCGCCGGTTTCCATATCGAGCGCGATCGCATCGTGGGGATCCGTCATCACCAGCAGCGACCGGCCGCTGGGCGAGGCGGTAAAAAAGGGATGGGAGGCTCCCATCGCCATCAAAATGCCGCCCAATTGCAAAAGTACGGGTTTTAGAACCTGGTCGCGGCGCGTGACGATGGCGCCGGTGAGGGTGTTGTAGAGAATCAGGGAGCCGTTGGTCCGCAAGCAGGCCAGGCGATCGCCGGCCGGGTTCAAGTAGGTCGAAACGCAAAACGCCGCCGGCTCGGGCAGCTGCACCAGCCAGGCGCGGGAGCGGCTGGCGATATCCCAGCGCTCGATGCGCAGCCCCGGCGTATGCAGGACCACGGAGCGCGAATCGGGCGTGAAGGTCGGATCGAGCGCCTTTGGCATCGTGATGCGCAGCTCGACGCGCAGCGGATCGCGCCCCAGCACCCAAACATCGTCGCCTTCCTGCGCCAGCAAATGGCGGCCGTCGGGGCTGAACCGCAAAAGTTGGATGTATTCGTCGAGCGGCGGCTCCAGCGTTTGCCGCGTCAGCAAGCCGGGCAGCTTCGCCGTCCACGTGTTCGTCGCCGCCACCACCGCCGCTTTCCAGGCGGTGAATCCTTGCGCCTCTCCCGCCGCCGCCGGCGCCGGCGGACAAAGCGCCGCCAGTTGTTTCGCCTCCGCTTCGGAGGCGCGCAGTCGGTTCTGGTCGGGCGAAACCGTTCCCAAAAGCGTTTGCAGCCAGCCTCCGGTCCGGCCCTGCAAATCCGCGATTCGGTCGAACGCGCGGACATAAGCGCTGGGCGGAAAGCCCGCATGGACGAGCAGCAGCATGCCCACGTGATCGGCCGCGACTTGGTTATCCTCCGCGCTGCGTTCCTCGTGGTGCTCGCCCTCGGTCTGCATCCGTTCCTGCCACGTGAGCATGCGGTTGAACTGCCGCCCCAACTCCGCGCCGCCGCCGGGCGCGCGCATGCCCGCGGCCTCGAACTCCCGCGACAGGATCAGGCCGAGCTGATGCGTGGCGACGTGGCCCATCTCGTGCGCAAATACGCCCGCCAGCCCGTCGTCGTTCGCCAGCAGATTCACCATCGGGCGGGTGAAATAGATGTCGCCGCCGGGAATGACAAAGGCATCGCTGTAGGGCACATCCAGCAGGTGCAGCCGGAACTGATAGCCGCTGGCCGGCAGCGCCGCTTCTAGTCGTTTCAGCACCGCCTGCGCGTGCGCCATCAGCCGCGGGTCTTGAAACTCCTCCGGGGAGCCACCCTGCTGCCGTCGCATCAGCGCCCCGATCTCGGCCTCTTGCGCCGGCGTGAAAAAATCGCCGGCCGGCAGCGCCTGCAGCGAAGGCAGCGCCGGGCATTGTCCAACGGCAATCCCCGCTGCGCATAGGACGGCCAGGCAGCAGATCGGCGCGCGGCGCGCCAGTCGCGTTTTCATAGCCAGCATCTTACATCCGCCATGACCCCCGCTAAGACTGTTGTTGCTGCCGGGGACCTCGAAGCCGAGGGCGACTGCGGCGCCGGAGCCGCGGCAAGCGGGGCGCAGCGGAGCCCAAGCCTTGCCTCGCCCGAGCGAGCCCGCCGGCCGAGAAACTAACCCGGCGATGCTTATCCTTTCGCCGGCCTTTGACGCCCTGGCCTGGGTGGAAGAGAACTTCCGTCGCGGTAGTGCCGGCGCCGAGTTGGGCGGCCGGGTTGCCGCGGGAACCGAATAGCCGTGCCGCCTACGGTCCGGGCGAGCACCGCCGCTGCGCCTCGGTTAATGCAGGCCGTGATCGCGGGACTCCCCTGCCCGCCGGATCGGTACCAGGCCGGCAAATCTGCACGAGCACATCGTGCAGAAACGCGATGTAGGCGGGGCTGCTTCTAGGCGGAGCCGGCGCCGCTGGCCGCGCCGCGGATTGAGACGGGCACGGTCAGCTCCGGCATGGGGCGGGTGATGAAGAGTTTGCGACAGGGTTTGGCCAGCAGGCTGGCCCAGGTGGCGGCGCGGCTGACCCGCGCGCTGTCGGTGGAAATGCCGGTGTTGGCGTACATCTGCCGGTACAGTTTGGAGACGAAGATGAACGCCAGGCGTCCACGCACGCCGGGCACGCAGCGCGAGCGCTTCCAGATGGCCTGGAAGCTGTAGAAACGGTCCCAGACGGCCTGCGTGCGGGTGCGAATCTCCTCGGCCGACATCACCGGGTGCGGCACATAGACTTTGGGCCGCAGCGCCTGCGGGATAAGCCAATGGCGGCTGACGGGGATGCCGCCGACCGGCGCTGCCTGCGGCGCCACCTCTTTTTCCCACTTGGCGAAATCCACGGTGCCCGGAAACGGGGTGAGCATCACGAACTGCGCGAAGGTGATTTCGGCCTGGATCGCCAGATCCAGCGTGGCGTCGAACGTCGTCGCGCGGTCGCTGGGCAGGCCAAAGATGAATGAGCCCAGCACGTGCAAGTCGTGCCGGCGGAACGACTGGAGGCGGCGGACCAGATCCTCGCCGGAGGAGTTGAATTCCTTGTAAACGTCCTTCAAACCCTCCGCGGTCACGGCCTCGACGCCCACCAGCGCGCCGCGGATGCCGGCGCGGCGCATGGCGGCGAGGAACTCCGCGTCGTCGGCCACCTCCATGGTGATCTGGGTGAAGAACACGAGATCTTTGGGGAGCTGCGCCAGCATGCGCATCAACTCGAAGCGTTCCTCGCGGATGGCGCGGAGCTCGGCCAGCCGGGTGGCGTTGTTCTGGCGTTCGGCAAGCCGGAGATCCTGCAGGGAGACCGGATAGAAGTTGTCGTCGGCGAGGGCGATGAAGCGGTAGCCGCGCCGGCGCAGCTCGACCACCTCGGAAACGACCATGTCGGCGGTGCGCTGGCGGGGCTTCTGGCCGTCGGTGCGCCAGACGGAACAGAACGAGCAGTGTTTGGGGCAGCCGCGGATGGTCTGCACCGATCCCCACATATAGCTGTCGGGGGGGAGGAGATCCCAGCGCGCGGGCAGGAAGTGGTCGGCGGGAATTCTTCCGCCTTCGTACTGGGGCAGCAGCCGACCGCGGCGGCAATCGGCGAGCACGTTGCCCCAGGCCAGATCGCCATCGCCGCGCACCACGGCATGCGCGGCGCCCTGGGCGCGGGCCTCATCCGGGTAGAGCGTGGCATGGATGCCGCCATAGACGACTATGGCGCCGCGCGCGCGCAACTGGCGCCCGAGCTCGTAGCCGCGCAGCGCGTTGCCGGTATGGATACCGATTCCCACCACGTCGCCGGCGCGCACCGAGGCGAGGTCGAGCGGGGCCAGGGTCTCATCCGTGATCAGGGGATCGCCGAAGTCGGCGGGGGTGGCGGCGGCCAGGACATAGAGCCAGCGCGGGGTAATGACCGCAACGCCGAAGGAGAGGTGGCTGGGGTTCACGAGATGAATGCGCATGCGGGTTCCAGGACACGCGGAGGGCAGGGGCCGGGGGGATCTCGCCCAAGGCGTTCTCTGGAGCATGTGCCAGTGGATGCCACCGCGTCCAGCACTGATTCATCCACGCCGAGCGGGAGGCGGTCTTCTGCCGCCCAAACTGCGGTGCCGCGTTGCTCCACGATGCGGCGGTGCGGTACGATAGACGCGCTATGGATGCGCCGATTCGATCCCGCGCCAAGCGTCACCGGACTACCCATGCCGGGCTGTTGTGTGCCGTACTCCCCACAAAATCGCCCACAATACGCTGCTGCCGGTTGCCGGGCAGTTCAGTTAATCCGTTGTTGTGCAATACGATGGGCCGCTAGCTCAATTGGCAGAGCAACTGACTCTTAATCAGTAGGTTCTAGGTTCGATTCCTAGGCGGCTCACCACTGTTTTCAACAGCTTGCAGAACGGGCTGCGCCGAACGGCACAAGTTTGCGCGCTTGCTATCGCCGCGCCTCGGCCAGCAGGTTGTCGGCGCGCGCGAATTCGGCCGCCGTGCGGGCCTGGGCGGTGGTGACCTGGCCGCGGACCTGGCGGCGCATTACTCTTCGCGGAGGGCGGCGAGCGGGTCCACGTGGCTGGCGCGCAGGGCGGGCACGAAGCCGGCCAACACCGTCGCGGCGGCAAGAATCACGATGGCGCCGAGCAGCGATCCGGGGTCGTAGAAGCTGATTCCGAAGAGACGGATGCGGCTGGCCAGGAACTTGGCGCCGCCCAGGCTAGCGGGCACGCCGATGACAACGCCGAGGATCGCGAGGAGCGCGGTCTCGCCTAGCACCATGGCGATGATCGCGGCGGGCTTCGCCCCCACAGCCATGCGCACGCCGATTTCGGCAGTGCGGCGCGCCACGCCGTAAGACATCACCCCATAAAGGCCAATGGCGGCCATCAGCAACGCCAAAATTCCAAAAAAGCCGCTGAGCTTCGCCAGGAGCAACTGGGTGGCAAGCGAGTCGGCGATCCTTTGCGACATGGACTCGATCGTCGGCAGGGGCTGGTTGGGATCCGCGGCGTGAATCGCCTGCCGCAAGCTAGCGAGCAGCGCCGGACCGCCCGAGCCGCGGATCAGGAACTCGCCGCCCGAGATCTCGACCGCATCGATGCCGTTGAATAGCGGCATGTACATGCGCGGACGTGGCTTCTCGGCCAGGCTGTCGTGCTTGGAGTCGCCGGCCACGCCGACGACGGTATAAATCGCGCCCTTGTCGTCGGGGTACAGGTCGTGCAACTGCTGGCCGAGCGGGTTGCGATGCGCGAAGACTTGCTGCTCGAAGGTCTGGTTGATAACGACGTGTTTCGCGCCGCTGTCGTCGCTCGGATTGAGCGGGCGGCCGAGGAGGATGGGAATTCCCGCGACGGTGAAAAAATCGCCCGCGATCGAATCGCAGGCCGTGCCGAAGCCGCCGAAGTTGCCGGCCCCGGTGGGCGGCTTGTAGCCGGCGACGGATATCGGCAGCCCGCAATCGCTGCCGGTGAGAATTCCGTTATCGGCGAGCGC
>JBOGKX010000207.1:0-1191 GCA_050746125.1 Terriglobales bacterium
CGCCGCCGATCTACGCGCTCGCCCATTCCATGGGCGGGGCCATCGCCATCCGCGCCTGCCACGGCGGTAGCCGCTGGTTCGACCGCGTGGTGTTGTCGGCGCCTTTGATCGCGCTTGCGCCCGGCAAGCTTACCGGCATGGCCGGCCCGCTGGCGCGCATCATGCGGCTCATGGGGCGCGGCGGCGCCTATGTGCCGACCGGCGGTGCCGACGCCTTCGGCGCGGAGGATTTCATCGGCAATGTGCTCACCTCCGATCCGGTGCGTTTCGCGCGCAACGCCGCGGTGCTGGAGGAGGAGCCGGCGCTGCGGCTCGGCGCGCCGACCATCGCCTGGATCGACGCCGCGCTCAAGCAGATGAAGCGATTCGGCGACCCCGCCTATGGCGGCCACATCCGCCAGCCGATCCTGATGGTGGCGGCGGGGCGCGACGAGGTGGTGTCGACGCCAGCAATCGAGGAGTTCGGCATTCATCTGCTCGCCGGCCGCCATCTCATTTTGGCCGGCAGCCGGCACGAGATTTTGCAGGAGCAGGATCTTTACCGCGGTCAGTTCTGGGCGGCATTCGACGCTTTCGTGCCCGGCACGCCGAGGTATTGAGTTTCTTCCCTCTCCCCGCACAGCGGGGAGAGGTAACCGCGATCGCCTCGCCCTCGGTCATCCCACCGAATTTCTTGTAAAGCAGACATGCGTCATCGCCGGTGTTTTTTGGCCGGCGCCGGGTACGCCGTATTTCCATCTCCTATCCGCCGCCCTCGAAATGCCGAGGGCGCGCGGGACGCCAAGGGTCCGGGGCGCACTCAAGTTTACGCAGAGCGCGCAAACTCAAAATGCTCGGACCCACGGGCCTCGACACCTCGCGACATCGAGGCTTGTCGAAGTCCAGTAGTGCCGCAAGTCCGCCAAACCCAAGGCGTCCCGCGCGCGGTGTTTGAGGCTTGCTCCGCTCCGCCCCCGGTGGACATACCTTTCAGGCGCCTCCCCTTGCGGCGAGGACGCCTATCCACCGTTGCTGGCGCGCGGCCGGCGCGCCGGGACGAAGCGGCTTGGACCGCCGGGCCCTCACGCCTGTTCTCCGGCGTGAAGTCATTCCCCGGCCACCGCTTCCCGCCCCGCATCTGGAGAACTGATCAGTCACCCCTCAGCATGGGGCGGGATAAGCGTTAGGATAATAGACCTGGGAATAATGTCA
>JBOGKX010000208.1:0-9130 GCA_050746125.1 Terriglobales bacterium
GCCGCGGCGCAGAAGCCGCCGCCGATTCCGGTGGGCTGGGACGCGATCCAGATGTGGCAGCGCTGGCCGTATTTGCGGATCGGCGCGCGCGCCTACCTGCGCAGCACCTACGACCGCAAAGGCGGCAACGAGGGGGCGGACGCCAGCCACTTTCTCTATCAGCTCAACGACGGCTTTAACGTCACGCTGGACGTCGAAGGCGCGGGAGTGCTCTACTTCGAGCGCTTCAACCACTGGCACGGCAGCCCCTGGCATTTCGTCGTGGACGGCGCCGATCACCAGGTCAGCGAGAGCAGCAGCGCCGATCCGCTGCATCCGGCTGCGCACGCCGTCTTTTTGCCGGCCGGAATCTTCGTGCCTCCGGTCGCTTATACCTGGGACGAGACGCACGGCGCGGATCTGAATTGGACGCCGATCGCCTTCGCGCGCTCGATGCAACTGGCCTATACCCGCACGCATTACGGGACCGGCTATTACATCTACGACCTATACGTCCCTGGGGCGCGGCTGACGCGACGCTTGCGGCCATTCGCCTGGCGGGGCGGCCCGCCCGTGGCGATCCGCCAGTTGCTGGCGCGGGCGGGCACGGACCTGGCGCCGGAGCCGGGCACGCCGGCAGGGAAGCGCGCCGGCGTGCGGGCGGCGGCGGGCGAGGCGCAACTGCGGCCGGGTAAAACGGTCGTGCTGACGCAGTTGCGGCATGCGCCGGCCGAGTTGCGAGCGCTGGAGTTCAGCGTGCCCAAGGAGCAGGCCGAGGCGTTCGGCCGCGCCCGCCTGCGCATCACCTGGGACGGGCGGGCGGCGGCCTCGGTGGAGGCGCCGGTGGCGCTGTTCTTCGGCGCCGGAACCTTATATAACCGCGACCAGCGCGAATACCTGGTGAAGGCGTTTCCGGTGAACATCCGCTTCGGGCGCGCGCGGGTGCACCTGGCCTGTTACTTTCCCATGCCGTTTTTCCGCTCGGCCCGCATCGAGTTGGAGGGCGCGGGCGACGGCCCGCCGTCGCTGCCGGTGCGCTGGCGCGTGCGCTGGACGCCGCTGCGCGGCCGGCCCTGGGAGGTGGGCTACTTCCATGCCACGTACCGCGACCACCCGCACCCGCAAGCCGGACGCGATCTCGTGCTGCTCGACACGCGGAGCGCCGAGGGCGGCGGCGATTGGTCGGGGCAGTTGGTGGGCACGTCGTTCATTTTTTCCCATAACGCCAATCTGGCCACGCTCGAGGGCGATCCGCGGTTTTTTTTCGACGACAGCGAGACGCCGCAGGCGCAAGGCACCGGCACGGAGGAATGGGCCGGGGGCGGCGATTATTGGGGCGGCAAGAACATGACGCTGCCGTTGGTCGGCCATCCGACCGGAGCGCCGAGCGCGAAGGACGCCAGGGGCGGGGAAGACAAGATCGAGTCGGCCTACCGCTTTTTGCTGAGCGACCTGATGCCCTTCGGTCGCAACGCGCGGATCCAACTCGAGCACGGCGGCGAAGACCAGTCCCAGGAGCATTACGAGACGGTCGCCTATTGGTATGGCAACCCGCGCGCGGACTTGATCGCAACCGATACGCTCAAGATCGGCGACGCGGCGAGCGAACGCGCGCATGGCTACTCCTCGCCGCAAGGCTCGCCGCCCATCGCCGTGACCTCGCGCTATGAACGGGGCGTGGATCATCTCGACGGGCGCGAGATCTATGCCGCCTCCACCGACACGGAGCGGATCACCACCGGCGCGGAGAGCTTCGATCTGCGGCTGGATCCCGACAACTGGGGCGTGATGCTGCGGCGCAAGCTCGATTACTCCTACCCCAACCAGCGGGCGGAGGTCTATGTGAGCGCGGCTCCGGCGCAGGGCACGCGCCCCGGCTGGCGCTTCGCGGGCATTTGGTACACGGCCGGCTCCAACACGGTCGTGTACTCCAATCCGCGCGGGGAGTTGGGCGCAACCGCGCACGTCGTCGAGACCTCGGACCGCCGCTTCCGCGACGACGAGTTTTTGCTGCCCCTGGCGCTGACCCGCGGGCGGCGGCGCATCCGCGTGCGGATTCGCTTCACGCCGGTGCGGCGGCCGCTGTTTCCAGGCGCGCCGCCGGCGCCGCTGGCCTGGAGCGCCTTCCGCTATATGGCTTATTGCTGGGTGCTGCCTCGCCGGAGAGGCAGTCGCTAGGCGTCAGCCGCTACTGCACCCGATAAACGTACACGGCACCGGCCCGCCCCGGGCGAGGCGGAATGGTGGTGTAGAGACGATGCAGACGCGGCGCCAACACCTCGTTTTTGGCGCCGGGCGCGGCGGCCACGTCGCCTAAAAGCGCATAGCGATTCGGCGATTGTTCTTGATACACGGCGATCACGCCCGCGCCGGAACCGGTAGCGGCGTAGAGGCGGCGGCGGCCAGCATCGAAGATAAGGTCGTCCACCCCGGGCGGGATCGGCAACGCTTGCAGTTCGCGCCCGGAGCGCGTGTCGAAGACCACGATCGCGCCGCTGCGGCAGCCGATGAAGAGGCGCCCGTCGGCCTCGTCGAGCGCCATGGCGACATTGACCTTGGCCAGGGTCACCGGCCAACTGGCGACGATCCTGTGCGTGCGGCGGTCGACGACCGTAATCTGGTTCTTGGCGCGATTATTGATGTAGATCAGCGGGCTGTGGCGCGCCAGGGCCATGGCTTCCAGCGTGTCGCCGTCAATCTTCATATCCGCCGTCTTCGCGCCGCTATCGGTGTTGACGGCGGTGAACATGGAAAACGGCTCGCCGGCGTCGCCGCCGCCGCTGTCGATGTAGAGGGTATGCGCGGCGGGATCATAGCCGATCGAGTCGGCGTCCACCTTCAGCGGCACGCTCTGGAGCAGCTTATAGGTGGCGCCGTCGAACACCTTGAGGGCGCCGGCGCCGCCGTCGGTTATATAGATGCGGTTGAGATCGGGGCGGACAAAGACCGCATGCGGAATCCGAATGCCGGCGATGGCCCGCTCATAGCGCCCGCTGCGCAAATTGAAGATCAGGACCTGGTGGGCGCTTTCCGCCGCCAAGAAGAGCCGGTTGCCGGCAACGTCTGCGGTTAGGTGATCGAATCGCCCGGTCACGCTGGCGGGCATGGCGTACCGCGCCACCAGCCGGAGGGGCGGCGTTTGCGCCGCCATCGCCATTACCGCGCACAGGCACGCTGCGCCGGTTCCGGCGAGCTTAAGAGCATTCATCGCTAGCCATCCTTTCCGGCTCAGGCTATGCGGCGCAAGCTGAAGCGCGCCTGAATCTGCCGCGAGCGTGGCCCGGCTCACTCGTGGCGTAGGGCGCGCAGCGGGCTGAGCGCGGCGGCGCGGCGGGCGGGCCAATAGCTGGCGAAGACGGCGATGGCGGCGAGCACGGCGGCGGTAAGGGCGAAGGTCGCCGGATCCGAGGCGCGCACGCCGAACAGTAGGCTGGCCATGAGCCGGGTCAGCAAAAACGCTCCTGCCAGACCGGCGGCCACGCCGAGCAAGGCCAGCCGCAATCCCTCCCCGACCACCAGGCGCAGAACGGCCGGCGGATCGGCGCCGAGCGCCATGCGAATGCCGATCTCCTGATGGCGCTGCGTCACCGAATACGAGATCACGCCGTAGATGCCGACCCCGGCCAGCACCAAGGCCAAGGCGGCGAAAATGCCGAGCAGCAGCATGTTGAACTGTTGCGGCGCGAGCGAGGCATAAATCTGCTGCCGCAGCGAGGTGACGTTGAACAAGGGCTGCTGGCTATCCACGGCCCGCACTTGTCGCTCGACGGCGCCGGCCAGGGCCAGCGGATCGCCGGCGGTGCGGATGAGCAGATGCGGCGGCAACAGGCGCACCAGCGTCGCGGTCACGTCGGAGGGAACCTGCGGCAGGGGCAGATACATGGCCGGCTCGCGCTCCCGGTTCTCCAAGTTCTGCTGCTTGACGTCGTTGACGACGCCCACGATCACGCGCGGCGCCGGCTCGGCGAACTGCGGACTGCCGCGGCCGATCCAGATCGCCTGGCCGACCGGGTTCTGTTTCGGCCACCAGGTGCGGACGGCGGCCTGATTGATGATCACGACCGGCTGGGAGTGCGCGTCGTCGGCGTCGGTGAAGGCGCGGCCGCGCAGCAGATGCAGGCCCAAGGCGGCCACGAAGCCTGGCGTCACGGCGTGATAGAAGGCATCGGGGCTGTCGTTGGCGCGCGGCGCCGGGCGGCCGACGATCGCGAAAAGAAGATCCGGGCAGGGGCCGAGCGGCACGTCGCTGGTCGCCGCCGCCGCCACCACGCCGGGCAGGCCCTGAATCCGCGGCAGCACCTGGCGGAAGAAATTCGCCACCGGCGGCGTCGTGGAATAGCGGCCGGCCGAGAGCGCCACCTGCATCTCCAGGGCGTGATCGGGGTTGAAGCCGGGGTTCACGTCGCGCAAGCGCGCGAAGCTGCCGATCAGCAGGCCGGCGCCGATCAGCAGCACCACGGCGAAGGCCACCTCGGTAATCACCAGCGCGCCGCGCAGGCGGCGCTGCCGGGGGCCCGTGCCGGCGCGGACCGAGCCCTCCTTAAGCACGTCGTTCAGCTGCGCGCGCGAAGCATCGAGCGCCGGCGCCAAGCCGAAGATCACGCCGGTGACGAGCGCCAAGCCCAGGGTGAATAGCAGCACCCAGCCGTTCACGCCGATGGCGTTGACCTGCGGCAGCCCGGGCGGGCTCAGCGCCAGCAGCACGCGCACGCCCCAGCGCGCCAGCAGCTAGCCCAGCACCGCACCGGCCAAGGCCAGCAGCGCGCTCTCCGCCAGCAGCTGGCGGACGATGCGGCCGCGCCCGGCGCCCAACGCGACGCGCAAGGCGATCTCCTTTTGCCGCACCGCGGCCCGCGCCAGCAGCAGGTTGGCGACGTTGGCGCAGGCGATCAGCAACACCAGGCCGACCGCTCCGAAGAGGATGAGCAGCGCCGGACGCATGTCGCCGGAAAGCTGCCGCCGCAACGGGATCAGGGCAATGCCGGCGTTGCCCTCGTCGTTGGGATACTCGCGGTCCAGCCGCTTCGCCAGCGCGCTCATCTGCGCCTGGGCCGCGGGCAGCGCGGCGCCGGCGCGCAGGCGGCCGATCACTTCGGGAATATGGACGCCGCGATCGTGGGCGCCGACGGCGGTGCGGTAATCGAGCGGCACGTAAACATCCACGTCGGGCGAAAAGCGGAACGCGCGGGGCAAAACGCCGATCACCGTGTAGCTCTGGTCGTTCAGCGTGATCGCGCGGCCCACGGCGGCGGGGTCGCCTCCGAAATGGTCGCGCCAGGCGCGATAGCTCAAGATCGCCACCGGCGCCTGCCCCGGCTGGTCCTCGTCGGGCGTGAAGCCGCGCCCGATCGCCGGCTGCACGGCGAGCACGGAAAAAAAGTTGGCGGTGACGTGCAAGCCCGCCAAGCGCAGCGGCAGGCCCTGGCCGGCCAGGTTGAACCCCGAGGGCAGGGGATCGAACGCGGCCAAATCTTGAAAGACGTTCGATTGCGCCCGCCAGTCCAGGTAGTCGGGAATCGAGGCGCTCAGCCCATAGTTGCCGCTGAAGTCGCGCGCCACCATTACGATGCGATCCGCCTGCGGATAGGGCAGCGGGCGGAGGAGGACGGCCTGCACCACGCTGAAGATGGCCGTGTTAGCGCCGATGCCCAGGGCCAGCGCGACGATGGCGATGGTCGCGAAACCGGGCGCTTTGCGCCATAGACGCAGAGCGAAACGGAGATCCTGAAGCAGGGATGCCATGGACGCGGCAGCTTGACTTAATAGATTACGCAAGACCGATCCGGAAGTTCCGAGCGTGGCCGTGGTCGCACCCACGGCGGATTGCTGTATGATCCGCCATGCTGGCGGGAGCGGCCGAGCGGAGAGCGAAGCAATATCGCGGAGGTGAGCTTGATGCGCAGGGCATGGTGGATGGGAATCGTGCTGGCGGCCGCGGCGCTCGGCCTGGCGGCGCAGGCGCCGCTGGCGCCGGCGCAATACGCACAGTTGCGCTTTCGCTACATCGGCCCGCCGGGCAATCGCACCGACGCCGTGGCCGGCGTGCCGGGCGATCCGCTGACCTACTACGCCGGAGCGGCGTCGGGCGGCATTTGGAAGAGCGGCGACGGCGGGATCCATTGGCGTCCCATCTTCGACGCCGAGCCGGCGCAGTCCATCGGCGCCCTGGCGGTGGCCGCCTCGGATGCCAATATCGTTTGGGCCGGCACGGGCGAGTCGTTCATTCGCAGCCACATCTCGATCGGCGACGGCATCTACAAGTCGCTCGATGCCGGCGCGACTTGGACCCGCATGGGGCTCGACCGCACCGGCCGCATTGGGCGCATCGTCGTTGATCCGCGCAACCCCGACGTAGTCTTGGCCTGTGCCCTGGGCACGGCTTACGGGCCGCAGCCCGAGCGCGGCGTCTTCCGCAGCGAGGATGGCGGCAAGACCTGGCAAAAGACGCTCTTCGTGGACGAGAACACCGGCTGCTCGGATATCGCCATGGACCCGGCCAACCCGCGCGTGCTCTACGCCGGCATGTGGCAACTGGTGATTCACACTTGGGGCCGCACCAGCGGCGGGCCCGGCAGCGGCCTGTATCGCTCCAGCGACGAGGGGCTCACCTGGACCGAGCTGAGCGGCCACGGCCTGCCGAATCCGCCGATTGGCAAGATCGGGCTGGCGATCGCGCCCAGCCATCCCGAGCGCGTCTATGCCTTGATCGAAACCGGCGACGGCGTGCCCTGGAACGGCCGGCCGACGCAGCTGGGGCAGCTGTGGCGCTCCGACGACGCGGGCGCGACGTGGCAGTTGGTCAGCTCGAACCGCTATCTCCGCAGCCGCACCGCCTATTACACGCGCGCCGCGGTGGCCAGCGACAATTCCGACGAAATCTATTTCCTCGGCGACCGCTTCACGCGCTCGCTCGACGGCGGACGCACGCTCACCCCCATCGGCTCGCCCGGCGGCGACAACCACGACATGTGGATCGCCCCCCGCGACAGCCGGCGCATGATCGTGGCCAACGACAGCGGCGTGAGCGTCACGGTCAACGGCGGCGCCACCTGGGATCACGTGCAACTGCCGATCGCGCAGATCTATCACGTCACCCTGGACGACCAAATCCCCTACCACGTTTACGGCAACAAGCAGGACGGCGCGGCTTACGAGGGGCCGAGCCAGACCGGCGGGCCCGGGCCCGAGATCGGGCGCGGGCTGTGGCACGCGATCGGCGGCGGCGAAAGCGGCTTCGCCACGCCCGACCCGCACGATCCCAACCGCGTCTGGTCGAGCGGCACGGGCAGCGGCAGCATTGGCGGCGCGGTCTTCGTTTACGACCGGCGCAACGGGCAGAGCCGCGATGTGGAAGTGTGGCCGGACGCCACCAACGGCGCGCCCGCCGACGCGATTCGCTACCGCTTCAACTGGGAGTTTCCGCTCGCCATCTCGCCCCTCGACCCCAACACCGTTTACGTCGGCAGCCAGTACGTGCACCAAACCACCGATGGCGGGCAAAGCTGGCGGGTCATCAGCCCCGACTTGACGCTCAACGACAAGAGCCGCGAGGGCATTTCAGGCGGGCTGACGCCGGACAACATCGGCGTCGAATACGCCGGCGTCGTTTTCGCGCTGGCCGCCTCGCCCCTCGAGCGCGGCCTCATTTGGGCCGGCACCAACGACGGCCAGGTGCAGATCACCCGCGATGGCGGCGGCCATTGGAGCAACGTGACGAAAAACATCCCCGGCTTGCCGCCCTGGGGCACGGTGTCGAACATCCAGGCCTCGCGCTATGCCGCCGGCACGGCCTATCTCACCGTCGATTTCCACCAGGTGGACAACCGCGATCCGTTCGTCTACCGCAGCGACGACTACGGGCGGACGTGGAAGAGCATCACCGACGGCGTCCCCCATACCATGCTCAGCTACGCGCATTGCCTTCGCGAGGATCCGTGGCGGCGCGGGCTGCTGTACCTGGGGACCGAAAACGCGCTGTATGTTTCCTTCGACGACGGCGATCACTGGCAGCCGCTGCAACAGAATCTGCCCCATGCGCCGGTTTACTGGATCGCGACCCAGAAGCGGCGCCACGACCTGGTGCTGGCGACCTACGGACGCGGCTTTTGGGTGCTGGACGACGTCAGCCCGCTCGAGCAGCTCACGCCGCGGGTGGCGGCGAGCGCGTCCTATCTGTTCGCTCCCAGGCCGGCATACCGCTTCCGCGGCCGAGTTCGGCCGGCGGGAGAGAGTTATGACCCAGCGGCCGGCTTCAATCCGCCCTATGGCGCGGATTTGAACTATTACCTCAAAGCCGCGGTGCCGGGCGGCGCGCAGATCGAAATTTTGAATGCGGCCGGGGAAGTGGTTCGGAGCTTGCAGGGGCCGGGCGAGGCCGGCATCAATCGCGTGTGGTGGGATCTGCGCTCGGCGCCGACGCCCGAGGTGCGGCTGCGCACGCTTTCGCGCTACATGCCCGACGCGCCGCTCGGCCCGCGGGGCTGGCGATCCGATCCGGTAAACCGACCGGTGACGCTGCTCGAGCCGCCGGGCGCCTATACCGTGCGGCTGCGCGTTGGCGGCGCGACGCTGACGGGAACGCTGGCCGTGCTCAAGGACCCGGCCGCGGGCGGAACGGAGGCCGACGTCACCGCTCAATTCCGGCTGGCGCGCGCGCTTTACGGGCAGATCGCCGCCGTCTCGGACGAGATCAACCGCATCGAATCGGTGCGCGCGCAGCTGCTCACGCTCGAGCGCTCGCTGCCGCCGGCGGCGGCGGCCGACGCGCAGGCGCGCGCCATCGACGAGAAGCTGGCCGCGCTCGAAGACCATCTCTTCCAAACCAAAGTGACGGGCCGGGGCGAGGACACCACGCGCTACCCGCCCGAGGCGCTCAAGCGGCTGGGTCATCTGCTCGACGATGTCATTTCGAGCGACTTCGCGCCCACGACGCAAGACGCCGCCGTGGCGCAATTGCTGGCCGGCCAGATCGGCGGCTGGCAGGCGGAGTTCGAGCACGTCGCGTCCGGCGACCTGGCGGCGCTCAACGCGGCGCTGCGCAGCCGGCGGACGCCGCACATTATCGTGCCCACGATGGCGCCGGCCGGACGCGGAGAGGCGCGATGACGCGCCTGTTCGTGGCAGCGGTGCTGGCGGCCGCGGCGCTCACGGC
>JBOGKX010000209.1:0-2420 GCA_050746125.1 Terriglobales bacterium
CCTCGGGATGCTGAACGGCGCCGACTCACCGTGAGGCGGCGTGGTGCCGAGGGGGTCGCCGCCGGCGTTCGGATCGGCCGCCAGCCGCGCGTAGCTGTCGGGCTGAACCACATACTTGAGCGCGTGATTGAACACCGCCGGGCCCGCGGCGCCGGACGACGAAGACGAGCTGGAAGCCGCCGACGACCCGCTCGCCGACGAACCACTCGAGGACGAACTGCCCGAGCCGGGCGCGACCCAATAACGATAGAGCGTCGTGCCCAGACTGTTCCAATCGCCGTTTTCCCACGACTGCACTTGGGCGGTTTTCAAGTCGCCGAGCGAGCCAAACAGATTGCTGCCGTCCCAATAGGTATAGACCGCCTGCCGGACGTTATTCCAAGGCCCATCGTTGATCCGCCGCCGCAACAGCACCGAGCTAAGGCGGTTCACGCCGTCGCTGCCAGCGGCGTAGCTATACAGGATTGATTCGATGGTCGCGTTGCCGCTGCCGTCGCGGTAGCTGCGCTGCACTTCCCCCAGGTTTTTCGCGCCGATGTAAGAGACCACGTTGATCTGGTTGCCCGCCGCGTCGGTGCGCTGCTTGAACAGCAGCGTCGTGTCGTCAAACAGCGTGGTGTTGCCCGACTGGTCGGTGAGACGGTAGACCCGGTTGGGCGCGTCGTGCACCAGCGCGAGCTGCACGCCGAACCGGGCGACGAAGTTATCGCCGGCCACATCGAACCAGACGGCTTTACCGGCGTGCCCCATCAAGACGAGTGTGGCAAGAGTGCCGTCGGGGTCGGTTTGGGCGACTAAATACGGCCACTCGGCCACTTGCCAGTCAAAACCCTGGCCCACGTCGCCATCGACGTACATGCGGCTGACATAGCTGCGCGTATGCCCCCAGGCGGCGCCGAACCCGCCGCTCATCAGGTCGGTGGCGTCGAGATGAATCTCGCCCGTGGCGTAGCGGATGGGCGCCGCGCTGAACTCGGTGGGCGCGGCGGCCGAGGGTAGCAGCGGCGCCAGGTTTTCGCTCGCGGCGCCGCTGTTGCCAGCCGGCCCGCCCTTACAGCCGCAGTCGCAATCGCAGCCGCAGGCGGGGGTGGTTACGACGGGCGTCTCGGGAAAGTCGACTTCCACATAGAACGAGCCGCCGGCCGGTGGACATTGAGCGGTATCCAGCCCGAAGGCGCCGAAGATATACGAAATGCCCAGTCCCGGTCCGGGGCGTGTAATCAGGTATTGGCCGTTGTACCAGGCCGACATGAACATCTGCGGCCCGTCCATCAAGAACAGCTCGACTGAGACGCCGCCCAGGCTACCGGTCCAGACGCCCTGGGCATTGCCTTGCAACGTGAAGTCGCCTGCCGCGCCGCAGTTGCTTACAAAGACGACCTTCGCATGAATCGACGGGAAATCGGAAGCGGTGGGTGGCATGGGTTAACTCCCTTGAGAAGAGGTTCGGGGTTCAGGGTTCAGGGTTCAGGGTTCAGGGTTCAGACGCGCGAATCGGCGGCAGGCGCGGCGGGTGCCGCCGGCGGAACGCCACAGAGGGTGTTCCCTACAGAACGCGGAACGGCACGGAGTCCGTTCCCTACAGAACGTGGGTTGATCAGCCAGAAGGTGCCGGGATCCTCGTCGCGGAGGATGCGTAAGCGCCAATCGCTGAACTTGCGCCGCACCAGATCGTCGAAGCGCTTCCGGCCGTGGAACTCGCCGACGATGGCGCCGATGCGGTCCAGAGAGCCGGTGTTTTCCAGAATCGAAAACTCGCTGCCCTCGCAATCGAGCTTCAGCACGTCGATGCGGTCGATCTGCGTCTGGGCCATGAGCTCTTCGAGCGTGATCGTGGCGAGCGGCCGGCCGTCGAGCCAGTAAGGAAGTTCGGAGTGCGGAGCGCGGAGTGCGGAATTATTGTCGTTATCTACGCGGTTTCCATGCTCTCCCGCACCCCCCTGGGGATTTTGATTCATGAACTCGTTGAGCTGATCGCGCGAAATCACCGTGCTGCCGCCGGTCGAGACGCAGCCGGGATAGACCGCGTTGAGCAGCGCCACGTCGCGGTCATAGGTGAGCGCGGCGGGCACGATCGTGGCAAAGTCGCCAATGTTGCGCTCCAGGGCGGGAATGTTTCCGGGCAGCACTCGACGGCCACGATGCGGGCCGAGGGATGCCGCCGCCGAAACGCCCGGCTGAATACGCCGATGTGCGCGCCCACATCGACCGCCACGGGACCGGGCGTCGCCAACTCGGCGATGCGATACGAATCTTGCTCGGCGATATCGCGCACGATCACCAGGTCTTGCTCGACATTGTCGCGGCGGACCCAGAACTGATGCGTTCGCATCAGGTCGGCATCTTCGCCCGGCAGCATCTCGCTTAGCAGCGTGAGCAGGGCCTGGTCGAGCTGCGAATAGGTCTGATGCCGGTAGCAC
>JBOGKX010000210.1:0-30071 GCA_050746125.1 Terriglobales bacterium
GTCCCGATCCGCTGGCGGCGGCGCGCCGCGGCGCCTGAAGGGTTGGCCCGCTGGAGGGGGGAGGCAGGCGCTGCGCGCCGGCCAGCCCCGCCGCCATCAGCGCCACGCTCAATGCGGCTACGCCGCGCGCGAACCCGTGGGCAACGTGAGCGGAAGACCTCGCCATGATTCTCCTTTTAGTATGACGCGCGCCGCGAGCGCCGCTTGCAGGGCGTCGCGGTGCCGGCTCGCGGCGAAATCGGCTCCGGCATCGCCGGTGCCGTTCGTTGCGCGCGCTCGGCATCTCGTGTTTTTTTTCTTGACACCATGCGGCGCAAATTCTATACATGGCCTAGTTCCGCATGGAGTGAGTTTTTCCGCGCGGAGTTTTTCATAGGAGAATAGCTATGGCTAAAGCCACGAAAAAGCCGGCCAAGAAGGCGGCGAAGAAGACGGCGAAAAAGAAGAAGTAGCCGTTGGATTCGCATCTTGGGAAAAAGGGGACGGCGATCGTCCCCTTTTTGCTTTTATGGCCATAATGCGCCGCGTCGTGATCGATCCTTCCCGTCCGCAACCCGCGCGCATCGCCGCTGTCGCGGCGCTGCTGCGGGAAGGCGCGGTCGTGGCCGTGCCCACCGACACCGTCTATGGCTTGGCCGCGGACGCCGCCGATGCCGAGGCGGTGGCGCGCGTCTTCGCCGCCAAGGGACGTGCGGAAGACAAGCCTCTGCCGGTCTTCATCTCCGGCGTCGAGGAGGCGCGCGCCCTGGCCGCCGAGTGGTCGCCCGTCGCCGAGCGGCTGGCGCGCGCATTTTGGCCCGGAGCGTTGACTCTGATCGTTCCCGCGCGTCCCGGCTTGCCGGCCGCGCTTGCCTCCGCGACGGGAACCATCGCTCTGCGCCAGCCGCGCGGCGCCATCGTCGCGGCCCTGCTCGCCGCCGTTCGGGTCCCCCTCACCGGAACCAGCGCCAATCGCAGCGGCCAGGCCGCTTGCCGCAGCGCCGCCGAGGTGGAATCGCAGCTGGGCGGCCACATTGCCTGCATTGTCGACGGCGGACCCAGTCCCGCGGCGCAGCCCTCCACCATCCTCGATCTCACCGGCGCCGCGCCGCGCTTGGCGCGCGAAGGCGCGATTGCGCGTTCCGCCATCGCCGCCGTCGCGCCGCTGCGCGCCTAGACGATGCGGCGCGTCTTGCTGATCCCGTTGCTGGTGGCGGCCGTGGCGCTGGGCTACGCCGGCCTGGTGTTTTCACGCGTCGAAGCGCAGGCGCGGCGCGACGAGGCTCGTCCCGCCGACGCCATCGTGGTCTTCGGCGCCGCCGAGTACTACGGACGCCCCTCGCCCGTGCTGCGCGCGCGGCTCGACCACGCCCTGGCCCTGTATCGCCGCGGTCTGGCGCCCGTGGTCGTCACCACCGGCGGCGCCGGCGGCGAATGGCGCTACACCGAGGCCGGCGTGGCCCGCGACTACTTGCTGGCGCGGGGCGTGCCGGCGGCGGCGATTTGGACCGACGCGCGCGGCTACTCGACCGCCGATGCCGTCGCCCACGTCGCCGCCATGCTGCGCGCCCATGGCCTGCGTTCGCTCGTGATCGTCAGCGACGGCTATCACATCTACCGCGTTAAGCGCATGTTCGAGGCGCGCGGCTTCGCCGCCTTCGGCTCGCCCCGCCCGGATCCCGCCGGCGTCCAGGCCGGCTGGTCCTACCAGTGGCTCGTCTGCCGCCAGGTCGTGGCTTACCTGCTCTGGCAGTGCGGCTTCCACGTCTGATCCGCCCGCCGTGCCTGAAGGTCCCGAGGCTACCGCGCGACGACGGTCAGCGGCGTCGCGAGGACGTCGTCGGAGCTGCCGCCGACCATGACGTCGTAAACGCCTGGCTCGACGACGCGATGCATGTTGACGTCCCACTGCGCCAGCGCGCCGGCGGGCAGCGTCACCTCCACCTGCCGCGACTCGCCCGGCTGCAAGCTGACGCGCGTGAAGCCGCGTAGCTGCTCGACCGGCTGCGCCACCAGGCTGGCGCGCTCGTGGATATACACCTCGGCGACTTCCGTGCCGGCCCGCGCGCCGGTATTGGCGACGGTGAAGCGCACGGTGACCGGATCGCCGGGGCCGATCTCGGCCGCGGCCAAGCTCAGCCCGCTGAAGCGAAACGTGGTGTAGCTGAGCCCATAGCCGAAGGGATAGAGCGGCTTGCGATCGGTGCCGATCCAGGGAATGTTTTCCGATGGGCTGTGGTCGTAATAATCGGGCAACTGGCCCACGCCGTGGGGAATGGTGATAGGCAGCTTGCCGCTGGGATTGATGTCGCCGAATAGCGCTTCGGCCACCGCCGTGCCGCCTTCTTGCCCCGGATACCAAGCCTCGAGCATCGCCGGGGCATGCGCGGCGAGGAAATTGGTCGAGATCGGCCGCCCGTTGATCAGCACCACGGCGGTGGGAACGCCGGTGGCGAGGATGGCGCGCGCCAGCGTGCCTTGGTCGCCGAAGAGGTCCAGCGAGTCGCGGTCGCCGAGGTGCTGCAGGCTCCAGGCTTCGCGGTCTATGGACTCGTTTTCGCCGATCACCAGAATTACGAGCTGCGCCTGCTTCGCCGTCTCGACCGCGGCGGCGATCTCGCGCCGCTGCTCGTTCGGGTCGGGCAGACCGAAGCCGTTCTTATACCAAGCCAGCCAGGAGGGTGTCTGCGCCGTGATGTCGGTGGTGATCTTGCAGCCCTCGGCATAAAGCACTCGTGCTTTTCCCGTCGCCCGCGCGCGGATGCCCGCCAATACGCTCACCTCGTGCGCCGGCTGCCGGCTGTAGCCGCCCAGGTGGGCGTAGGCGGCGTCGGGGCCGATCACCGCGATGGTCGGATAGCGGCTCGGGTCGAGCGGCAGCAGCCCATCGTTCTTGAGCAGCACCAGGCTCTCGCGCGCCGCTTCGAGCGCCAGTTGGCGATGCGCCGGGCTGCCGAGAATGGCGCCGGCGCGGTCGGGATCTTCGTAAGGATGGTCGAAGAGCCCGAGGCGGAACTTGGCCGCCAGCACGCGGCCGGCGGCGGCATCGATCGCGCTTTCGGGGATCGCCCCGGAGCGCACCTGCGCCAGCAGCGTGTGATAGACGGCGCCGTTCGAGAGGTCATAGTCCACGCCGGCGGCCAGCGCCAGGCGCGCCGCGCCGGCGAAGTCGGCGGCGGTGTGATGGCGATTCACCAGGTCCTCGAGCCCGCCGCCGTCGCTGGTGATATAGCCGTCAAAGCCCCACTCCTGGTGCAGCACGCGCTCGAGCAGCCAGCGGTTCACGCTCGAGGGAATGCCGTCGATCTCGTTGTAAGACGCCATGACGCTGCCAACGTGGCCCTGCTCGACGGCGACCCGGAAGGGGTAGAAGAAGTTGGCGCGCAGGATGCGCTCCGAGATGTTCACCGCGCCGGCGTTGGTGCCGCCCTCCGGCTGTCCGTGCGCGGCGAAGTGCTTGGCGGTGGCCAGCACGTGGTCGCGGGGAATCAGGAAGGTCGTGCCTTGCAGTCCTTCGACCTCCGCCAATCCCATGCGGCTGACGAGATACGGGTCTTCGCCGAACGTCTCCTCGGTGCGGCCCCAACGCGGCTCGCGGCCCAGATCGAGGTCGGGCGCGAAGACCTGGTTAACGCCTTCGGCGGCGGCTTCGTTGCCGGCGGCGGTGTAGATGCGCAGCGCTAGCGCCGGATCCCAAGTGCTGGCCAGGCCGATCGGCATCGGGAACATCGTTGCCCCCGGCGCCATGAAGCCGTGCAACGCCTCCCCGAAGAAAAGCGTTGGGATGCCCAGGCGCGTCTTCTCCCGCCGGTAGCGTTGCACGGCATTGCGCAGGATGGTCGCCGTGCGCGGATCGTAGGGATGCGCCATGTCGTTCATGCGCCTCATGGCCGCGCCGAACTGGTCGGGGGAGAACGTTCCTGTCGTGTCCAGCAGGCCACCCTCGCCGCGATCGGGCGCCAGTTGATCGAGCTTCTCTTCGAGTGTCATGCGGCGCAGCAGATCCGCAACGCGGTCCCGCACCGCTAAGCGCGGATTGAGGTAAGCGGGCGGAGCGGCGGCGGGCGCGGCGGCTTGCCGGGTGGGCGGCGGGCCCGGCAGCAAGAGCGCAAGCAGCATGAAAATTGCAGGAGGCATCGGTGTCGCGGCTTTCGAAAACCAGTGTGTGACTCGCCGTACATCATTCACTAAGAGCCGGCAGCCCGCAACCATTGGCGGCCCCGCCGCCCGGCGTGGGCGGTGCTATGCTCAAAGGCGTTGTCTTTGCTTTGGGTGATCCCGCCTTTGCGGGATTGAAAAGGGAAGTCGGGTGAAATTCCCGCGCGGCCCCGCCACTGTGAACGGCGAGTCCGCCCTCGTGACAACCACTCGAGCCGCCCGTCCGCAAGGCGGGAAAGTTCGGGGAAGGAAGAGGGCCGGGCGCTGAACCGTCAAGCCAGGAGACCTGCCCAGGGCGTTTTGGTCCGAATGCGATCCGTGGGCGGTCGCGGCGGGTGTGAGCGCATAGCTCGCTTCTCCTTCGTTGCCGTTCCCCAGAGGCATGCGGATGCCGCTCCTTCGCGGAGCCTTCCTGCTGCCGGCGCGGGCCGGCGGCCCGAGGCCAACCCATGCACGCTCTGTTTTTGCGCCCGGCCAGGCGGCCGGCGCTTGCCGTCTCGCTCCTCGTTTGCCTTCTTGCCGTCGCTGCCTGCGCCGGCCAAACCGCCGGCGCCAATCTCTCCGGCGTCGTCGCCGATCCCGCCGGACGCCCCATCGCCGGCGCGACCCTTCGCGCTCTCGATGCCGCCGGGCGCACCGTCGCCGTCGCCGCCAGCGATCGCGCCGGCCTCTTCCGTTTTACGGCGCCGGCCAGCGCGACGGCCGTGCGCGTCTCGCGCCCCGGCTTCCTCGCCCGCACCTTGCCGCTGGCGGAAGTCGCCCGCGGCCAGACCGTCCTGCTGGCCGTGGCGCCGCTCCGCCAAACCGTCATTGTGGCCGCCACCGGCACGCCCGTGCCGCGCGAGCAGTTGCCCATGGCCGCGTCGGTGATCACGCGCGCCCAATTGCAAGCGCAGCAGCCGCTCACCCTGGCCGGCGCCCTGCGCCTCACGCCGGGGCTGAGCATGCTCGTCTCCGGCCAGGTCGGCGCCATCACCACCCCGGCGCTGCGCGGCGGCGACCCGCAGTTCATCAAGATCTTGCTCGACGGCGTGCCGTTGCAGCGCTTCGATTTCGGCAGCTACATCCTTTCCGCCTTGCTGCCCTCCGATCTGCAAGAGGTGCAAGTGGTGCGCGGGCCCGATAGCGTCATTCACGGCTCGGACGCCGTTAGCGGCGTCATCGACCTGCATTCCCGCACCGGCGCCGACGTCCCCGCCCCCGAATTCGAGGCCGAGGCGGTGGGCGGCGCCTACGCCACCCTCGAGCAGAACGACCGGCTGCTCGGCGCCTGGCGCCACGGCGACTATGCGCTCAGCTTCGCCCACCTCGGCACCCATAACCAAGTGCCGAACGCCAAGTACCGCGCGCAAAACTACGGCGGCGATTTCGGCTTCGATCTGCCGCATGGCTGGCGCCTGCGGGCCGTCGCGCGGCGCGTTTTCAGTGCCTCCGGCGAACCCAGCACCATCGATTTCTACGGCCTGGCCGACAACTCCATCGAGCGGCAGGGCGAGACTTATCAGCGCTACACGCTCGCCCAGCAGGCCACTCCGGCCTGGTCGAATCGGTTGGCCGTCAGCCAGGGCATTGTCGGCTATTTCTTCACAACGCCGGCCGCGGTGGGCATTCCGGTGACCACGCCGTTCGGCGCCGCCACCGTCGGCCTGCCGGTGCGCATTCAGGGCGCCAACGGCTTTAGCGTCACCGGCCAGGCGATTCTCGACGGCAGCGATTTCTTTCCGGCCGTCACCACTTTTCACACCCTGCGCCGCGATGTGGATTGGCAGTCGGTGCTGGCGCTGGCGCCGCAATGGAACCTGGTCGCCGGCTACCGCTATGACAACGAGAACGGCGTCGGCTCGTTTCAGGCGCCCTTGAGCCGGCACGATAATGGCCTCTTCGCGCATCTATCCGGCGGCTGGGGAGACCGCCTCTTTGCCAGCGCTGGAGCTTCGGAAGATTGGGATACGCCCTTCGGGCAGTCTTTCAATCCGCAAGCCGGCCTGGTCTGGCTGGCGCGCCGGGACGCGGGCGGTTGGTGGGGTGCGACGCGGCTGCGCGCCAGCGCCGGCGCCGCTTTGCAGGATCCCAACCTGTTCCAGCAAGCCTCCTCGCTCGATCTGATTTTGACGGCGGCCGGCCGGTCGGACTTGATCGCCGCGCACGGTATCGGCCCGGCGCGGCCGCAACGCGCGCGCAGTGGCGACATTGGCGTCGATCAGGACTTCGCCTCCGGCCGCCTGCGGCTGAGTCTCACCGCCTTCGACGCCCGCTATTTCGACCTGATAGAGTTCGTGCCGCAAAGCGGCTTATTGCAGTTGGGCGTCGCGCCCAGCGTCGCGCAAGCAGTGGGCAATACCTACGGCGGCGCCGATGTCAATTCGCTGGCCGAAGCGGCCAAGGGGCTCGAAGCCGGCTTCGAGGCGCGCACCGGACCGCTGCGCCTCGGCGCCGCCTATACGCTGCAAGATGCGCGCGTGCGCCGCAGCCTTTCTTCCGACGCGCTGTTCCCGACCATCAATCCCGCCTTTCCCGATATCCCCATCGGCGCTTTCGCGCCGCTGGTCGGGGCGCGGCCGTTCCGCGTGCCGCGCGACGCCTTCAACACCCACCTCGCTTGGACGGGCGGCAAGGGCACGCTGGCGGCCTCCTTCTGGTGGGAGGGCCGCCGCGACGACAGCACCTTTCTCTCCGACGCCAGTTTCGGCCCCTCCCTGCTGCTTCCCAATCACGATTTGGAGCCGGCGTTTGCGCGCCTGAATGTCAGCGGCTATGTGCCCGTGCGCCGCGGCGTGACGCTCGAGGCGGCGTTCGAGAATCTGCTCGACGATCGCGTCTCCGAGGTCATCGGCTATCCCGCCCCCGGCTTTACCGTGCGCGCCGGCGTGCGTTTCACCTGGCCGCTCGCCCGCCGCTGATTGCCAATGACGTGGGGGACGGCCCGCTGCCGTCCCCCCCCTGCGTCGCCGCCCGCCGCCTATGCGGCCATTCGTTCTAGTAACGCAGCAATGTTTTGCCCTTGTCCGCTGGCCGGCAACGCGGCGGCGAACAAGTCGCCATGGCGCTCCAACCGCCGCCGCATGGTGCGGAGGGTGAACTGGGCGGGATCGAGACCGGGCTTCACCTCCGTCCAACGCAGCGGCGCCGACACCGGCGCCCCCGGCCGCGGGCGCGGCGAATACGGCGGCGGCACGGTTTTGCCCTGAGCGTTCTGCCGAAAGTCGAGATAGACACGGTCCTGCGGCCGCCGCGCCACGGACCAGACCTCGGTGATCAGCTCCGGCGCCGCCGCGGCCACGTGCTGGAAGATCAAATGCGCAAACGTCGAACTCTGCTCGTAGGTATGGCCGGGCGCCAGGGGAATGAACACGTGCATGCCGGTGGCGCCGGAAGTCTTGGCCACGCCGGTGATCTCGAACCGCTCAAGCACGCGGCGCACCTGCTGTGCGACCTGCACCACTTTCGCGAATCCGGCGCGGGGCCCCGGATCGAGGTCCAGCAAGACGAAATCGGGTTGTTCGGGCGTGGCCGCCCGGCTCATCCAGGCGTTGTGGTCGATGCAGCCGAGGTTCACCAGATAGAGCAGCGTGGGGCAGTCGTCGCACAGAACGAAATTGATGCTGGAGCGCTGTCCTTGGCTCGGCATGCGCGCGGTGCGAACCCATGCGGGCAAGTGCGGGCCGGCTTCTTTCTGGAAAAAGAACTCGCCCTCGATGCCATTGGCGTAGCGCTTGAGCGTGTAGGGGCGGTCGAGCAGATGGGGAATCAGGAACTCCGCCACGTCATGGCTGTAGTCGAGCAAGTCGCGCTTGGCGATCCCGTCGGCGGGAAAGTAGATTTTGGCCAGGTTGGTCAGCGGCACCGCCACGCCGTCGATCACCGGCTTGCCCGCGCCGGCGGCGGCGGGCAGCGGCAAGGGTCCGAGCAATCGCTGGCCTTGTCGTTGGCGTCGCGCCGCGTCGCGCCGCTGCGAGGCGGTGCCTTGCCACGGCGGCCGGCGGATGGCCGGCTTGGACGGGGTTTCGCGCCGGGGGGAATCCGCCATGCCACCGCCTAGGGCGTCTCCACCGCCGTTTCCCGCACGCACTCGCGCGGCTCTTTGTCGTCGCGCAGGCCGAGAAAGGCCGGGGCGCGCATCTTTCCGTCCGTGGTCCACTCGGCGAAGCGCACTTCGGCCACCAAGCGCGGCGGCACGGCGTGCATGCCGGCGCCGCGCTCCTGGCCTTCAACCTGCCCCGCCGTCCCGCGCAGCGCCCGCATCCGCTCCAGTAGCTGTTTGCGGGTAGCGCGGTCGAAACCCGTCCCCACCCGTCCAACTGAATAGAAGCGCCGCCGTTTGGGGTCGTATAAAGCCAAAAGCAGCGCCCCGAAATAATCCCGCGCGCCCTGCGGATCGGTGTAGCCGGTGATCACCGCCTCCTGCCGTCCCTGCACTTTGATCTTGAGCCACAACCGGCTGCGCTTTTGCTGGTACGGCGAATCCCGGCGCTTGCCGATGATGCCCTCCAGCCGCTTCTTCTCCGCTTGCTCGAAGAGTCCGGCGCCGTCTTCCGCGACCTCGTCGGAGTAGCGTATCTCGCGCTGGGTCGCCAGCCGCTGCCGCAGCCAGCCCTTGCGCTCCGCGAGCGGCGTAAGCAGCAGGCTGGCGCCGCCCGCGTGCAGAACGTCGAAGCAGTAATAGACCACCGGAATCTCGCGCGCGGCGCGGGCGATGGCGGCCGGGTCGGCCAGATTCATCCGCCGCTGCAAGCGCTCGAAGCGGGAGCGGCCCTCGCCGTCGAGCGTCACGATTTCGCCGTCCAGCAGAAAGTCTCCCTCCTCCGCCGGCAGCGCCTCCGCCAGCCCCGCCAGTTCCGGGTACACGCCGGTGATGTCGCGGCCGCTGCGCGAGACCAGGCGCAGCCGCCCCTGGCGGCGGTAGGCGAGGGCGCGCACCCCGTCCCATTTGATCTCGAAAATCCAGTCCGGCGAGCGGAACGGCTTCGCCGCCAAGGTGGCGAGCATGGGTTGCAAGTCGCGCGGCAACGGCGCGGCCGCTGCCCCCGGCAGCGCCGCGGCGGAAGGCTCCGCCTTCAGCGCGCGCTTGGCGCCGGCGCGTGGCCTCGGTTTCCGGACTTTCTCGGGTCTCGCCGCCGCGGCCCCGGAGCGCAGGCCGCTCAACACCGAGCCCGGATGCTGGCTCGCCACGTCGCCGTACTTGGCGGCCTCATCGTGCTTTTTGATCAGCAGCCAGGGCCGGCCTTTGGCGTCCTCCTGCGCGGCCATGCGCGCCAGGGCGAAGGTGCCGCGCAGCTTCCGCCCCTTGAGCGTGAATTTCAAGCTGCCCCGCTCGTATTGCTTCAGCGGCGGCTCGTCGCCCGTGATTTCGTACTTGCCCAAATCCCAGACGATCACCTCGCCGGCGCCGTAATTGCCCGCCGGGATTTGCCCCTCGAATTTCAGGTACTCGAGCGGATGGTCTTCCGTCTCCATCGCCAGCCGCCGCACTTCCGGATCGAGCGTCGGCCCCTTGGGCACCGCCCACGACTTCAGCGCCCCGCCCATCTCCAGGCGCAGGTCGTAATGCAAATGCGAGGCGCGGTGTTCCTGCACGCAGAACCAGCGTTCCGCTGTCCGTTGCACCGGAGCCAAGCGGGGCGGCGGCTCCGGGGTGGCCGCGAAGCGGCGCTTGCGTTTGTATTCGCCGAGCGAGGGCATGCCGCTGTCTTCACGATACCGCCGGGCGAGGCCGGCCGCGACCGTCGTCCGCCGCTCGGCTACATCGCCTCGGGTACCGCAATGCCGAGCAGATCCAGCGCCAGCTCCAACCGCCGCCGCACGATCGCCACCAAGCGCAGCAGCAACCCGCGCCGCTGGGCGTCGGTCTCCGCCAGCACTGGCGTGCGGTGATAAAAGTTGTTGAAGGCCTGCGCCAGTTGAAAGGCGTATTTCGCTACATACGCCGGTTCGCTGGTGATGATGGCCTGCTCGACCGCCGCCTCCAGTCGCGCCGCCAAGCTCACCAGTTCCCAAATTTCCACCGCCGCCAGAAACGGCTCGCACGCCGCGCTCGGCGCCGATTCCGTCGGTTGGCGCGCCGCCTCGCCTTCCGCGCCTCCTTTGCGCAAGATGTTGCCGGCGCGCACCGCCGCGTATTGCACGTACGGCCCGGTTTCGCCCTCGAAGCTCAGCGCCTCCTCCAAATCGAAAGCGATCAGCGCATTCTTCGTGAACTTGAGCAGAAAGTACCGCAATGCGCCGATGGCGATCGGTTCCGCTAGCGCCAGCTGCGCGGCGTCGTTGCGGTCGGGGTGGCGGGCTCGCACTTCCCGCCAGGCATTGTGGACGAGTTGGTCGATAAGATCGTCGGCCTTGATGCCAAGGCCCTTGCGCCCGGAGACTTCCACGTGCGAGCGCTGCCGCGCCTCGGCGTCCAATTCATAGCCCAGCTGCTCGGCGCAGCGCGGCGTCAGCGCCACCATCTCATAGCTGAAATGCACGCTGTGTTCCGCCGCCTCCCGCTCGCCCAACGCCCGCAAACCGGCGGCCACGATTTCCTGCAAATAGCTTTGCCGCGTGTCGATGACGTTGAATACCCAAAGCGCCCGCCCGAAGTCCGGTGCGTCCGCGGCCGGCGGCTCCGCCGTCGTCACCCAGGGATCGCACGGCGCCGCGCCCCAGCGCCGGTAATGAAAGTTGCGCCCCAGTTTGCCGAATTTCCAAAGCTGATAAGCGATGTCCTTTCCGACGTAGGTGACGGTGCCGTTCGAGCGGACGATGACCTTGCTCTCCTCGCGCTCGGCGTCGCCATTTTCGCCCAGGCCTCCGTCCATCACCCAGCAGCCGGCGTTTTTGCCCGCGTTCTCCAGCCGAATCGCTCCGCTGCTCTTCAACCGTTCGAAGGCCGCCTGCCAGAAATGCAGGTGCAGGATCTCGCTCTCCCGCGGCAGCAGATCGTAGCCGACGTTGAGTCGCCGCATGGTGCGCAGGTGGCAGCCGACGATCGCGTCGGCCACCGCCGCCGCCACCTCCGCCAGCGGAGTGCCGCCATGCTCGATGGCCGCCAGCGCCTCGCTGCGCCACGCTTGCGACTCCGGCTGTTCCTCGTACTGGCGCGAGATGCGCGCGTAGAGATCCCAGCAGCGGTAATCGAAGGAATAATCCTTGCGCTCGACTTCGTTCGCCAGCGGTAAATTTTGCGGCGCCGGGCTGATGGCGCCCGACTTCTCGCGCCGCCGCCGCTCTTCGTCCCACGCCGCGATCTCGGCGCGCACCGCGGCCGCCTCCCGCCCCAGCAGGTGCGCAAAGCCCGCCGCCACGTCCGCCACCTGCACCCCGGTGTTGTCGATATAGTTCTGCACTTCAACTATTTCACCGCGATACTTCAATAAACGCACGAAGGTGTCGCCGAGCGCCGCGTTACGCAAATGGCCGATGTGCGCGGCCTTGTTGGGATTGATGTTCGTGTGCTCGACGATCGCCTTGCCGCCCAGGCGCGGGCGCAGCCCGCCGTCGCGCCGCCCGGCGGCCAGCGCCGCCCAAAACGCCTCCCGGCGCGCGAAGAAATTCAAGTAGCCGGCGCCCGCCACCTCGAGCCGCGCGAAATCGGCGGGCAAGGGAAACGCCGCCTGGAACTCCTGCGCCAAGGTGCGCGGCGCCTTGCGCAGCGTGCGCGCCAGTTCGAAGCACAACGGCAAGGCCAGGTCGCCGAGCTCGGCGCGCGGCGGCCGCTCCACCGCGATCGCGCTCAGTTGGACCTGCCAATGCCGGCTCAGGAACTCCCCAACGGCCTGGCGCAAACGTTCTTCAAGTTCAAGCAGCACACACGATTATAGGCTTCGGCCGGACCCGGGCCGCGCCGGGCGCGGCTTCGGCTACATTGCTGCTATGCGCAAATCGAATTTCGCGCTGGCGTTGTGCGCCGCCCTGGCGCTAGCCGGCCCGGTCGCTGCCGCCAACTGCGCGGCGAAAGCAGCGTCCGCCGCGCTCCCAAGCCGCCGGCGGCAGCCCCCGAGTCCACCGCCGAAACTCCAGCCAGCCGAGATCGAGGGGGAGTCCGGCGAAATTCCGCAGGGCGGGTCCCTGCCGGCTAACCCCGCCCACCGCCCTCGCGTGCGCGATTGGGGCATCAAGATCGGCGTTCTGCCCGCGGGTCCCCTCGATGCCCTCACCGACGTGGCCGGCGTTGCCGTCGGGCAAACCACCTTGATCCGCGGCGCCGACGTCCGCACTGGCGTGACGGCGATCTTGCCGCATCCGGGCAATCTGTTCCAGCAGAAGGTCCCGGGCGCCGTCTTCGTGGGCAATGCCTTCGGCAAGCTGATGGGCTCGACGCAAGTCAACGAACTCGGCGAAATCGAAACGCCGATTTTGCTCACCTCGACGCTCGACGTTCCGCGCGCCGCCGACGCGTTGCTCGATTACATGCTGGCGCTGCCCGGCAACGAGCGGGTGCGTTCGATCAACCCCGTGGTGGCGGAAACCAATGATGGCTACCTCAGCGACATTCGCGCCCGCGCCGTGGGCCGCGCCGAGGTCTTCGCCGCCCTGCGCGGCGCGCGCGGCGGGCCGGTGGCGGAGGGCGCGGTCGGCGCCGGCACCGGTACCGTCTGCCTCGGGTTCAAGGGCGGCATCGGCACCGCATCGCGCCGTCTGCCGCCGCGCTGGGGCGGTTGGACCGTGGGCGTGCTGGTGCAGACCAATTTCGGCGGCACGCTTATTTTGGACGGTGCGCCGGTGGGCCGCGACCTCGGCCGCGAGTATTTGCGCCCGCGCGCCACCTCCCGCTTGCCGCGCGCCGGCTACGAGCCCGGAGCGCCCGCTTCCGCCGACGGTTCCGTAATTGTCGTCTTGGCGACCGACGCGCCCCTCTCCTCGCGCAACCTCAAGCGGCTGGCGGCTCGCGCCATGGCCGGCATCGCTCGCACCGGCTCGGCCTTCAGCAATGGCAGCGGCGACTATGCTATCGCCTTCAGCACCGCCACCGCGCTGCGCCGCGCGCAAGCGCCCGGGCCGGGCTTTCTGCTCGCGCCCTCCGCGCCTCGCGTGCGCAACGATGCCATGTCGCCGCTCTTCGAGGCCGCCATCGAAGCCACCCAGGAAGCCGTGTACGACTCGCTCTTCCAGGCGGTTGACATGACCGGCAACGGCCACGCCGTCGCCGCCTTGCCGCTCGATCGCACGCGCGCCATCCTGCGCCGCTACCGCGTGCTGCCCGCGCCGGCGCCTAGCGGACCGTGATCTGCAAGCCCGAGCTGAATTGCAGCGAGTTGTGGCGAAAGCCGGGCTGCGGATTTCCCAAATAACTGTCGGAAAGCCGAATGTTGAAGCTCAGGTTTTTGTAGACTGGCACCACCAAAGCCGTGTCGGCCGACGCTTGATACGCGTTGCCCTTCGTAACGGCGGGCGAGACCTCCAGCTTCTCCGTCCAGACCATGGCGCTGGGCAAGAGGCGGCGATAGTTCTCGGTCAGGTCCGCGGCCAGGAAGCGCGCCGCCGGGGCGCTGATAAACGCCTGATGCGTGAAGTGCAGCCCCGCCTTGAGGTCCATTTGCGCGGTGGCGTTCTGAATCGGTTTCCAGCCCAGGCCGCCGCCATAGGACTGCTGCAATTGCAGGCCCTGCGCCAGATTGTGGTCGACTTGCGCCCGCCCCAGCATGAAAAACCGCGGGCTGATGTTTTGATCTTGCTCGAAGGCGGCGGTGTAGATGCTGGTCAGCACGGTGGGGGAACGCGGCTGCGAAACGCTGCCGTAATCGCCCTGAAAACTGACCTGGGTGTTCGATTGCGGCGCCTTGGCCAGGCGTATCCCGCCGCTGCGATGGAACGCCAGGCTCACCGTGTAGCTGTTCGCCGACTGAGTGGCGCTGACCAAGCTGAAGCCGGCCGCGATGGCGCCTTGCCAGCCGCGCCAGGGCGGCAGCCGCGCCGCCTCCAGTTGGCTTTGGTACACCGCCGGCTTCACCACTTCGATGAGTGCGTTGGCGCGCAGCGCCACCGGAGTGCCGCCGGCCGGCAGCAAGGTAATGTCGTCGCCCTGGGCGGTGAAGTTGCCGCGCCAAGTCTTGTCATTGGTGACCATGATGAACTGGCCGCCGGCGGTCAGCCACTGCACTTGTTTCCAGGGGACATGCAAATCGCCCAGCGCCGGGCTGTGGAAGGTCACCCCATTGGCGTCGCCCCGCACCACGGTGCCCGCCAGGTGATCGCCGTTGCTGAGCGTGAGCAGATCGGCCGCCGCTGCATGCGCGCAAGCAGCCAGGCACACGAGGCACAGAATTTTTCCGACGAATTTCCGCATCGTTTCCGGTCTTCGCGATGATGCAACGGAATTCCTGCCATTGTGCCCTGCCTGTGCTGATTTGTGCCATCCGGGTTTTACCGGGCGCAACGCGGTCTCGATTTAGTATCGTGGGGGATGGATTTCGAGCCGCCGCCGCCCTCCGCCGCGCGGCCGGGCGCGATGCCCGGACCGGCGCCGCCGTCGGGCGAGGGCATCACCCACGAAGACCTCGACCGCGCCCACGACCGCTTCAAGGTCTTCCTGGCGCGTCGCGGCGGGGGGCGCTGGTCGCACCTGCGTCTGCTGTGGCTGCTGATCGGTCCCGGAATTCTCGTCATGCTGGGCGAAAACGACGCCCCCAGCATGCTCTCCTACGCCGCCACCGGCGCGCAGTTCGGCATCGGCTTCTTCTTGCCTTTCGTCATCCTGACCTTTGCCACCGCGGTGGTGGTGCAAGAGATGACGGTGCGGCTGGGGGCGGCCACGCATCGCGGCCACGCCGAGCTAATCTTCGATCGCTTCGGTCCGTTCTGGGGATGGTTCGCGATGGTCGATCTGATCATCGGCAACTTCCTTACCCTGATCACCGAGTTCATCGGCATCCGCGCCGGCCTGGGCTTCTTCGGCATCCCCGCCGCTTGGGCGGTGCTGGGCGCGCTGGCGGTCATCTGGTTTTTGATCACCACCCATCGCTACTGGACTTGGGAGCGGCTGACGCTGGGCCTGGCGCTTTGCAACCTGATTTTCGTGCCGCTGGCGCTGATGTCCCATCCCGCCTGGCACGAGATCGGCCGCTCCTTGCTGACCTGGCAGCCGCTGCCCCGCGGCAACAGCCAACTGCTGCTGATTCTGCTGGCCGACATCGGCGCCACCGTCACTCCCTGGATGCTCTTTTTCCAGCAGAGCGCGATCGTGGATAAGGGCCTGACTCCCCGCGACATCGAAGCCGGCCGTTGGGATACGCGGCTGGGCGCGGCGCTGGCGGCGCTGGCGGCGCTGGGCATGATCGTCGTCACCGCCCCCTTGTATCGCCACGGCATCAGCGCCGCTCATTTCCAGGCGGCGGAGTTCGCCCAGGCCCTGGTGCCCTATCTCGGCTCGGCCGGCGCCGCTCTCTTCGCGCTCGGCATTTTCGAGGCCGGCCTGGTCGCCTGCGTCACCATCTCGGCCTCCTCCGCTTATGCGTTCGGCGAAGTCACGCGCCAGCCGCACAGCTTAAACCGCCCCTTCCGCGAAGGCTGGCGGTTCTACGCCGTGCTCGGCGTCGGCGCCGCCGTTGCCGCCGGCGTGGTGCTGGCGCCCGGCCTGCCGCTCGAGTACATCATCCTGATTGTCAACGTGATCGCCGTGCTAGCCATGCCGCCGGCGCTGCTGTTCCTGTATTTGCTGGTCAACGATCGCGAGCTGATGGGCGAACACGTCAATCCGCGCTGGGCCAACAAGCTGGCCGCGTTGGTGGTGGTGGCGCTGGTCGCTGCCGGCCTGCTCTACGGCCTGAGCGTGGTGGCGCCCGGCTGGCTGGCGCGGATGGGAGGCCTGCTGTGACCGAAGTACCGCATCGCAACGGCGTATCGCCCGAGGGGCGCGAAATGATCCTCGCTTCGCTCGAAGCGGACCAATTGGTGGCGGCCAAGGTCCATCGCCTGGGCCGCCTGCGCCTGAGCGGCCGGGTGAAGCTGCTATTGTGGGCGCTGCGCCTGTATGTCTTGGCCATGCTGGCGATCGTCGTGTACGTCGTGCTGCGCAGCTGATTGCGATCCAAAGACATGATTGAAGGACACGCCACCACCGCCGGCACCGCCGCCTGGGCCGGCAAGTTCGCGCCGCTGCGCGCCCGCCAATTTTTCCGCTCCACCCGCGGCCTGCCCGACGGTTCCTGGGAGGCCTCCTCCCTCGGCATCGGCACCTACTTGGGCGAGCCCGACGATGCCGCCGATGCGCGCTATCACGAGGCGTTGCAGGCCGCCCTCGACGGCGGCGTGCACTGGATCGACACCTCCATCAACTACCGCCACCAGCGCAGCGAGCGGGTGATCGGCCGCGTGCTGGCCAGCGGGCATTATCCGCGCGAGAGCGTGGTGGTTTGCACCAAGGCCGGGTTCTTGCCCTTCGATGGCGGCTTGCCGCCCGATCCGCAACGCTATCTCTTCGAGACCTATATCGCCTCCGGCTTGGTGCGGCCGGGCGAAATCGCCGCCGGCTCGCACTGCATGGCGCCCGTCTTTCTTGCCGATCAACTGCGCCGCAGCCGCGAAAACCTCGGCTTGGCGACCCTCGACGTCTTCTACTTGCACAATCCCGAAACGCAAGCCGCCGAACTGTCGCGGGAAGAGTTTTACCGCCGCCTGCGCACCGCGTTCGAGTTCCTCGAGCGCGCCGCCGCCCAGGGCGGCCTGCGCTATTACGGCGTGGCCACCTGGAGCGGCCTGCGCGTCGCCCCCGACCGTCCCGAATACTTGGAACTGAGCCGCATGGCGGCGATCGCCCGCGAACTGGCCGGCGACGGGCACCGCTTCCGTTTCGTGCAGTTGCCCTACAACTTGCTCATGCCCGAAGCTTCCGTGCTGATGAACCAGCCTGTCGAGCGGCCGCCCTATGTTTCGTTGCTGGGCGCCGCCGCGCGCCTGGGCGTCAATGTCGTCGCCTCCGCCAGCTTGGCCAGCGGCCGCCTGTTGCAGATGCCGGCGGAAACTCGCGAGCATCTGCGGCCCTTCCTGCCCGAAGCCGAGACTGCGTCCGAGCTAGCGCTCCAATTCGCCCGCGCCGGCGTGACCAGCGCGCTGGCCGGCATGGGGCGGAAGGAGCATGTCGCCGCCAACCTGCGTGTCGCCGCCATGACGCCCCCGTCGCCGGTGCAAATCAGCCGCCTGTTGCGGCAGTGATTCCCCCGCGCCTGGCGCCGGCTTCCGCGGTCTGGGCGGCCGCGCCGGCTCACTTTGATATGCTGAAGCTTGCTTCGATTTCCCCTGCCATGTTGAAAAAAGATCGCCTCTTCGCTCCCGGTCCGACCGCCCTCTTGCCGCAAGCCCAGGCCGCCATGGCGGCGATG
Source organism: Terriglobales bacterium (assembly GCA_050746125.1). Taxonomy (GTDB): domain Bacteria; phylum Acidobacteriota; class Terriglobia; order Terriglobales; family SCQP01; genus JAJPKR01. Next base: position 17,430 of record JBOGKX010000210.1, read on the forward strand.
CACTGGCATCACCGCACGGCCGATTTTCGCCAGTTGCTTAATTCCACGCGCGAGCGCTTGCAACGTTTCCTGGGCACTGCCAACGAGGTCATCCTCCTGGCCGCCTCCGGCTCCGGCGCCATGGAAGCCGCCGTCGTCAACGTCCTCTCGCCGCAGGATCAGGTCGTGGTGCTGAGCGCCGGCAAGTTCGGCGAGCGCTGGGAGCAGTTGGCCAAAGCCTACGGCTGCGCCGTGGACGCGGTGAAGCTGCCCTACGGCGAGAGTTTCGGCGCCGCCCACCTGCAAGGCAAAATCACGCCGCGGACGACCGCCGTGCTGCTGCAAGCCACCGAATCCTCGACCGGCGTTCGCCACGACGTGGAAGCCATCGCCCGCGCCGCGCGCCGCGCCAATCCGGACGTCTTGCTCTTAGTGGATGGCATCACCGGCATCGGCACCAGCCCGCTCGAAATCGACGCTTGGGAATTGGATTTCGTGATCGGCGGATCGCAAAAGGCGGTCATGATCCAGCCCGGGCTGGCGTATTTGAGCGTTAGCGATCGCGCCTGGCGCGCCATGGAAAAGAGCCGCACCCCGCGTTTCTATTTCGACCTGCGCCGCGAGCGCAAATCGCAGGCCCAAGGCGAGACCGCTTTCACGCCGCCCACGGGCCTAGTGGCCGCCCTCCATGCCGCCCTCGAATACATCGAGGCCAACGGCGGCCGCCCCGGCCTGACTGCCAACGCCGAGCTGTTGGCGCGGGCCATGCGCGCCGCCGCCGAGTCCCTCGGCTTGCGCCGCTTCGGCAATGGCACGCCCGCCGGCGCGCTCACCGCCCTCGAGTCGCCGGCCGGCCTCGACTCCGGCGAGATCGTAAAGGGCCTGCGGCAGCAGTTCGGCAGCGTGATCGCCAACGGGCAGGGCGAGATGAAGGGCAAGATCTTCCGCGTCGCCCACCTTGGCTATTACGATTTCTCCGACACCTTGGCGCTGATCGCGCAATTGGAGTTGGTGCTGGCGCGGGCCGGGAAGCTCGATCCCGCCAAACTGGGCTCCGGCGTTCGTGCGGCGCAAGCGCTTTGGCTCGAGGCTGGCGCCGTGCAAGGCGCGAAGGCCTAGCGGAAAGCAGATCCGTCATGAAGATCGTCATTCCGGAAAAAATCTCTCCCCGCGGCATCGAGACGCTCAAGGCCCAGACCGGCTGGAACATCGTGATTTTGCAGCCGGCCTCGGCGCAGGACGGCAGCTTGGCGCGCGAGCTCGCCGATGCCGACGGCTTGATCGTCCGCTCCGCCGTGAAGGTCACCGCCGACTTGCTCGCGCACGCGCCGCAGCTCAAGGTCGTCGGCCGCGCCGGGGTCGGCGTGGACAACGTGGATCTCGAGGCCGCCACGCGCGGCGGGGTCGTGGTGATGAATACGCCTGGCGGCAGCGCCGCCAGCGTTGCCGAGCTGGCGCTCGGCATGATGCTCGCTCTGGCCCGCCAGTTGCCCCGCGCCGACGCCACCACCCGCGCCGGCCAGTGGGAAAAGAAGAGCCTGCAAGGCAGCGAGTTGCTGGGCAAGACCTTGGGCATCGTCGGGCTGGGCCGCATTGGCGTGGAAGTGGCGCGCCGCGCTCGCGCCTTCGAGATGGAGCTGATCGCCCACGATCCCTTCGTCTCCGCCATGGCGGCGCGCGAAGCCGGCGCGCGCCTGGTCGATCTCGAGGAGCTCTTGGAGTCCGCCGACTACATCAGCCTGCATCTGTCGCTGACGCCCAAGACCCGCGGCTTGCTCAACGATGCCGCCTTCGCCCGCATGAAGCATGGGGCGCGCCTGATCAACTGCGCCCGCGGCGAATTGATCGACGAGGGCGCCCTCTATAGCGCCCTGAAATCCGGCAAGCTGGCCGGCGCCGCCCTCGACGTTTACCAGAAGGAGCCGCCTGGCAACTCCGACCTCTTTACCTTGCCCACCCTGATCGCCACGCCCCACGTCGCCGCCTCGACTCACGAAGCGCAGGAGCGCGTCGGCTTCCGCATTGCCGAGCAGGTGCGCGATTATTTGGCGCGCGGCATCATCCAGAACGCCGTCAACGTGCCCTCCGTCAGCTACGAGGAGTACAGCCAGTTGCAGCCCTGGCTCGATCTCGGCCGCCGCCTGGGCGCGATGGCGACGCAACTGGCCGAGGGCCAGCCGCGCGAGATCTCGCTGCGCTACGCCGGCGAGCTGTCGAACTGGCATACCGAGCTGCTGCGCAACTCGGTGCTGGTGGGCATGCTCAACCATGTGATCTCGGAGAAGGCCAACTTGGTCAACGCCCTCTCGCTCGCCGAGCGGCGCGGCTTGGTGCTGCGCGAGAGCCGGGAAGACAACGCCCGCGGCATGGCCGGCAGCTTGGCCGTGCTGCTCAAGACCGACAATCAGGAGTTGCGCGTCGAAGGCTCCGTGCTGCACGGCTCCAGCCCCCGCCTGTTGAGCTTCGGCGAAGCCGACGCCGACCACATCACCTTGGAAGCCCCGCTCGAGGGCAACCTCATCGTGCTGCGCAATGACGACATACCCGGCGTGGTCGGCCACGTCGGCACCGTGCTCGGCCGCCGCTCCATCAACATCGCCAACTTCACCCTGGGGCGCCAGGACGGTCCTTCCGGCGCCGGCCGTCCCAAGGGCGCCGCGGCGTTGGTGCAGACGGATTTGCCCGTGCCCGCCCACGTGCTCGAAGACCTTAAGCAGCACTCGGCCATCTACTACGCCCGCGCCGTGCAATTGCTGTAGCGCATGAAGGTCGAATCCTGGCCCGCCGAGCTGCGGCGTTTCGTGTCCCGCGCGCCGGAAGAGACATTGGCTTTTGGCAGCCGCTTGGCGCGCGCCCTGCCGCGGCCCGCGCTGCTGATTCTCGCCGGCAGCCTCGGCGCCGGCAAGACGGTGCTCGCCAAGGGCTTGGCCGAGGGGTTGGGGGTGGCGCAAGCCGATGACGTCGCCAGCCCCTCCTACACTCTGATCCACGAGTACCGCTCCGCCGCCACCGCCTTCTATCACATCGATCTATATCGTTTGGAAACCAGCCCCCAGTTGGAAACGCTCGGCCTGGAAGATATCTTGCCGGGCGGTCCAAGCGAAGGCGGGGTGATCGCGGTCGAGTGGGGCGCCAAGTTCTCGCTCTTCGAGGGCTTGCCGCGCCTGCTGGTGCAATTCACCGTCGCCGCCGATGACAGCCGGGAAATCACCACGGAATGGCGCGGCCCGGCCGGCGTTAGTCGCCCAGTTCGCGATTAAGCGGCGGCTTGGCTGATGGCTTTACCAGCCTTGGCGACGGCCTTGCCGATCGCTTTGCCGGACCGCGCTAGCGACTTGGGGACGGCCCGCAGTGTGCTGCGCGTTTGCCGCGGGAAGCTGGTCACCGCCAAGCCCAGGGCCGCCATCTCGAGGAAAAATCCGAGACGGCGCTCGCCGCTGACCGACAGCCCGACGCCGCCTCCGAGCAGGCCGAAGATCAAGACGTTTCTGAGGGTGGGATTCATTGTCGGATTAGAAGCCAACCAGCGCAGCACGCGTTGCACCGCAGCCACCGCCGAAACTCCAGCCAGCCGAGATCGAGGAGGAATGCGCAGCGCAGCGAAGCGCCGAAAGAGGACTCGCGAAATTTCGCAGGGCGGGTCCCTGCCGGCTAACCACGCCGGAGCGGGGCGAGCCCGGGGTCCCCGAGGCGCAGCGGCGCGCCTTGGGGTGGGAGTAGCCAGCAGGGCGATGCCGAAAACGAAGCTCCGCGAAGCCTTTCGTCGCGCCCCCCCGCAACTTGCCGCGACCACGCCCCGTCCGTCTTCTGCTGATCCCTCGCCCCTCTTCTCCGCCGCTTATCGCCCCGCGTCGTAACTGCCGCCAAAAGGCCGTTCGGCCCACAGCGACTCCATTCGAGCGGGGCCAAGCGCAGCGCAGCGGAGCGCCAAGAGATGCCGCGAGCAGGGCGAGGCGGGAGCGAGGCCGACTGAGCGTACCCAGATGTACGTGAAGGAGGCCGAGCGACCGGCAACAAAGCGATGCGCCGCTTATCGCCCCGCAAACCAAAGCGCACGCTGCTGGCGCCGGCCTGCCTAAGGCCCTACCCTGTAAGGAATGAGCCTTACGGCCATCGGGGCGGGCTTTGCCTTGCCGGCAACGGCGGTGGCGCTAGGCGTGGCGGCCGGCGCGGCGAATATCTTTGGCGGCTTGGTGCTGACGGCGCGCGCCTGGGAGCGGCGCTACATCCGTTATTTCGTCGCCCTGGGCGCCGGCTTCATGCTCGCCGTGACCTTGGCGGACGTGGTGCCGGAAAGCCTCCGCCTCAATGGCCGGATAGGTGCCTGGCTGCTGCTCGGCGGCGTTTTATTGGTCCACCTCGTCGAGCACTCCTTCATTGCTCACTTCCACTATGGGGAAGAGACCCATGCCGAATCCGAGCCAGCCGCGCCGTTGATCGTGGCGGCCACCGCGAGCGGAGTGGGCGTCGCTCTGGCCGGGCTGCGGGCGCCGAAATTTCAGCCCTATTCCGTGCTGAGCGGCTTGGGCATTCACACATTTTTTGACGGCTTGGCCATTGGCAGCGGCTTTCTAGTTTCACCCTTCCTGGGCTGGGCGCTTTTTATCGCCATCTTTCTGCACAAGATTCCCGAGGGCTTCACCGTCGCCTCGGTCATGCTCGCCGCTGGCAAAAGCGCCCGCGTGGCGCGCTGGGCGGCGGTCGTGATTGGCGTGTGTTCGGTAGCCGGCGTGCTCGTCATGGGCTGGCTGCCGCTCGGCTTGCCCTACGCTTTTCCGCTCGCCGGCGGGGTTACTCTGTACGTGGCTGCGACCGATCTTTTGCCCGAAGTCAATCGTGAGCCGGGCATCGCCATGGCGGCCTGGGTTTTCATCGGCGCCGCGGTTTTTCTGGGGTTGCAGGTTGCGTTTGGCTTAGGAATATGACCTGGAATCGCACTCGGGCTAGGGCGGTTTGGGCGCCGGCGCTGGTCGTTTTGGCAATGCTGGCGGCGCTCGGTGCGCAAGCGCCCGAGAATCTCAAGCCGCAAGGCTACGTCAATGACTTCGCCGGCGTGCTCGATAGCGGCGCGCGCGCACAGTTGGCCGCCGACGCCCAGGGCATTCAGGATCAACTGGGCGTGCAGGTGGCCATGGTCACGGTGCGCTCGCTCAATGGCGACGACCCGAGCGACTTCGCCGTGCGCTTGGCCCATGCCTGGGGCGTCGGCCAAAAGGGCAAGGACAACGGCGTCCTGCTGTTGCTGGCCATCGGCGATCACAAATATTCGGCCCAGATCGGCTACGGCCTTGAGCCCTATCTAACCGATGCCGACGCCGGCACCTGGATGCGCAGCCTGCGGCCACAGTTGCGCGCCGGCGATTATGCCGGCTTTTTCGCCGCCATGCTGGGCCAGATTTCGACCACGCTGGCGGCGCGCATGGGTCGTGGCGCGGCGCCGGTCGCGACGCCGTACCGCGATAGGCCTCGCGGGCAAACCGGCCTGCCGCCCGGCTTGATCTTTCTCGCCGTTATCATTTTATTTTTCCTGCTGGGCGGCTTGGGGCGGCGTGGCGGCATGCCCTGGGGCTGCCTTCTCCCTCTCTTTTGGGGCGGCGGCTTCGGCGGTGGTGGCTGGGGCGGCGGAGGCGGTTTCGGCGGCGGTGGCGGCGGTGGCGGCGGCTTTGGCGGCTTCGGCGGCGGCGATTTCGGCGGCGGCGGCGCCAGCGGCGGTTGGTAGGCGAGGAGCGAGATGACAAAAGCGAAGGGCGAAGCGGATCTGGCGCATTTGACCGAATGGCTGGCCGCGCTCTATGGCGACGGGCTTGTCTCCTTGGTCCTTTATGGATCGCTGGCCGGCGCCAATCACCACGGCGCCTATTCCGACATCAATGTCTTGTGCGTGCTCGAGGAAGTCACGGCGGAGACGCTGGCGCGCGGCGCCGCCGCGCTGCGCTGGTGGCAGCGGCGCGGCCACCGTCCAGTCAGCGTACTCTCGCGGCGCGAGGCGACGGAAGGCGCCAAGGTCTTTCCCATCGAGTTCTTCGACCTGCGCCAGCATCGCCGTGTCTTGGCGGGCGCCGATGTCTTCGCCACCACCCCGCATTGCGCCGCCGAGTATCGCTGGCAGGTCGAGCACGATCTGCGCGCGCGGCTGATCGGCTTGCGCGGCCGCTACGTCGCGGCGGCGCAAGACCGCAAGGCCTTGCAGCGGCTGCTGCTGGAATCCGCCGGCACGTTCTTGACCTTGCTGCGCCATGCCGTGGCCGCCGCCGGCGGCCCCTGGCTGGGTGATAAGGCGGAGGCCGCGCGCGCGGCGGCGGAGCGCTTCGCCATCACGCCCCAGCCCTTCCTGCAAATTCTGGCGGCGCGGCGTGGAGAAGGGAAGCTGCCCGGCGACCTGGCCGGGTTGCGGCAAATCTTTGCCGCCTACCTGCAGGCCATCCAGCAGGTCGAGCGGCGGTTGGAGGAGTTATGAGCAAAACAGTGATCTTGGGCGGCAATGGCCGCCCGGCCGGCCAGAAGGGCGCGGCTCGCCCTTGGCTGATCGTCTTGATCGTGGTGGTGCTGGTGATCGTGGTCAGCGCCGCCAGCTATACCTCGCGCTGGAATCATATGGTCGTCTTGCGCGAAACGGTGAAGCAGCAATGGTCGCAGGTGGACGTGGTGATTCGCCGCCGCGCCGACCTGATTCCCAACCTGGTCAACACCGTCAAGGGCTTTGCCGCCCAAGAGCGGACCGTGATCGGCGAGGTGACCAGCGCTCGCGCCGCCTTGGGCGGAGCGCGCACCCCCAAGGATGAACTGGCCGCCAACGACCGCTTGCAAGGCGCCCTCAGCCGTTTGCTGGTGATCGTCGAGAACTATCCGCAGCTGCGCAGCAACCAGAACTTCTTGGCTTTGCAAGATGAGCTGACCGGCACGGAGAACCGCATCGCCGTCGAGCGGCGCCGCTATAACCAAGCCATCCAGGCCTATAACACGTATATTCAGACGTTTCCCAACAACATGGTCGCCCACTTCGGCGGCATGAGCTACGATGCCAACTACTTCGAAGCTCCCGCCCAGGAGCGGACCGCGCCGCCCGTGGTGGATTTTTCCCATTAGTCGTGGCCAGGGCCGGGCAGATTTGCCCGGCCCGCCGCCGCAACTTTTCCCGCCCGGTTGGGTTTCGGGGATTGAGGGCGGAGTGTGGTAGCGGGGGACCAACTGACGGCCGTGTTCCAGACCCTGTCGTGCGCGCCGGACGCGGATGCCGAATTGATGCTGCGTTTTCAGGCCGGCGAAGCGGCCTGCTTCGACGCTTTGGTGGCGCGGCAGCGGCGGCCGTTGTTGCATTACCTGTTCCGCATGATCGGAGATTTGGCGGTGAGCGAGGATTTGGCGCAAGAGACGTTTTTGCGGGTGTATTTGGCGCGGGCGCGCTATCGCCGCGAAGCGCGCTTCAGCACTTGGCTGTATCGCATTGCCACCCGCCTGGCGCTCAACTTTTTGCGCGATCATCGCCATCAGCGCCGGGCCTGCTCGCTGGATGCGCCGCGCGGCGAGGACGAGGGCGGCTGGGAGCTCCCCGATCGGGCGCCGGGCGTCGAGGCGCGGTTGGTGGGCGATGAGCGGCGGCGCCGCATCCAGCGCGCCGTGGCCGCCTTGCCCGCGCGCCAGCGCGCGGCGGTGTTGATGCATAAGTACCAGGAGCGCGACTACCGCGAAATCGCCGCCGTGCTGCGGCTCTCGACCAGCGCCACCAAGTCGCTCCTGTTCCGCGCCTATGAAACCCTGCGGCGCGAGCTGCACGATCTCGGCGCGGAGCGGCCAGTCGGCTGGCCGGCGCGCGCCGCGGCGGCCGGCGCCGCGGGAAAGGAGGAAGGATGAACTGCGGGCATGCACGGCGCCTGGCGTGGGAGACGCGCGCGGGCGAAAATTTGGCCGGGGCGGGCCGCGGCCTTCGCCGCCATCTGCGGCATTGCGCCGCCTGCGCTCGGGCGGTTGGCGAGCAGACGCGGTTGGCGCGCGTGCTCGAGGAATGGAAGGTGGAAGCCGAGCCCGGCGCCGATTTCGACGCGCGCTTGCAGGCCCGCGTTGCCGCCGCGCTCTCCGCCCGCCGCGATTGGAGTTGGGTGGCGGCATGGCGCGCCGGGCGCGAGTGGGCCCGCGAGTGGACGAGCGGCCGGGCGGCGGCGCTTTTCGCCGCTGCCGCGCTCCTGGCCGTGCTCGTGATCGGCGGCGGCGCTTGGTTCCTGGCTCGGCGGAATACCGCCTCGCCCCGGCTCGCGGCGCGCGGTGCCGATGCCGCCGTGCATGACTTGCAGGTGCTCGATCGCGATGGCGAGATGCTCGAGAATTTCGACTTGATTTCCCAGCCGACCGCCGCTCAGAGCGGCAGCGCCGGCGCGGTGGTGAACTGACCCCCATGAGGAGCGGCGGATGCGGCGCTGGATGATGGCAATCGCGGTGCTGGCGGCGATGCTGGCGGTGACGCCGGGCTGGGGACAGCGGCGCATGCGCCCGATGCCGCCGATGCGGATGGCGCTGCCCCGCCGGCCCCTGGGATCCGGCCTGGCTCGCCTCAGCCGCCTGCCGCCCAAGCAGCAAGAAAAGGTCCTGCGCAAGGATCCCGCCTTTCGCCGCCTGCCGCCGGATAAACAGCAGCAGGTCTTGCAGCGGCTGCGTTGGTTCCAGAACCTGCCGCCGCAAAGGCAGGCCGCCGTGCTGCGCCGGCTCCGCCATTTGGGCGAGCTCACCCCCGAGCAGCGCAATGGGCTGGAAGGGCTGTATGAGGATTGGCGAAAACTGCCCCCGCCCCAGCAGCGCCAGCTGCGCCGCACCTACGCCAGTTTGCGCCGCCTGCCGCCCGAGCAGCAGCAGGCGCGGCTGAGCGATTCTAATTTCCAGACGCGCTTCTCGCCGCAACAGATCGATCTTTTGCGCCGCGCCCTCGCCTTGCGTTTGCCCGACGACTTGGTGGGCGCGCCGCCGCGCTGACTCCCCCGGCCGTATCCTGGCTGGTGGACACCCTGCCGGAACCGAATTATTTGCCCTCGCCCGCGTGCCTGCTGGGCGAGCCGAGCGCCACCCCGTCGCGCCCGTTGCCGCTCGAGCCTCTCTTTCACGCCCGCATCGTCGGCGGCGGCGCCTGGTCGCCCGACGGCCGCCAGATCGTTTTCAGCGCCAACATTTCCGGACGCCTGAATCTCTGGCTGGTCTCCGCCGCTGGCGGCTGGCCCCGCCAGCTCACGCTCGGCGATGAGCGCCAGGTCGGCGCCGCCTGGTCGCCGGATGGCCGCTCGATCACCTTCACCTCCGATCGCGACGGCGACGAGCAGTGGGACGTCTTCATCGTCTCGCCTGACACCGGCGAGGTGGAAAATCTCACCCGCACTCCCGACATCTCCGAGGAATCCCCCGCCTGGTCGCCCGACGGCCGCTGCCTCGCCTGGATTGCCAAGCCACGCGATGGCGCGAGCTTCGAAATCGAGATCCTGGACCTCGTTACGCGCGAGCGCCGCGCCCTGACCCGCGCCACGCCGCCCGAGTGGGGGAACTTTGCGCCGTTATGGTCGCCCGACGGTAGCCGCCTGGCCTTCACGCGACAGCACGCCACCGGTCGCGATAGCGACGTGTACGTGGCCGCGGTGGCCGGTGGCGCGCCACGCTGCCTGACCGCCCACCAGGGCGAGGCGATCTATCAGGCGGCTGCCTGGTCGCCGCGCGGCGACCACCTGCTGGTGGAATCGAATGCCGGCAATGGTTACGACAATATTGCCCTGCTCTCGCTTGACGGTGGCCTGGAATGGCTCACCCAGGAAAAATGGGAAGTCGCGGCGGGCGATTTTTCCCCCGACGGCGGCGCGGTGAGCTGGCAGGCCAACGTGGATGGCGAGACCGTGATCGCGCTGACCGACTTGGCAAGCCGCCGCCGCACTCTCCTCCCGCTGGCCTCGGGCGTGAACTCGCTGGCAGGCGCCGAGTCGGCATTTTCCCGCGACGGCAGCCGGCTGCTCTACTCCCACAATGGCCCGCGCGGACCCAACGAGCTTTGCGTCTACTCCCTTGAAGGGCAGCGAACTTCGGCCGTCACCGAGAGCTGGGTGGGTGGCTTGCGCGGCGAAGACATGATCGCGCCGGTGCGCGCTCGCTATCGCTCCCGCGATCGCCGCTTCGAGATTTCGGCCTGGGTGTACGCGCCTTCGGGGCTGGCGCGCGACGGCTCCCATCCCGGCCTGGTTTACATCCATGGCGGCCCGGCGGCGCAAAGCATGAACGCCTTCAACCGCGCCATTCAATACCTGGTCAGCCGCGGCATCTTCGTGATTGCCCCCAACTATCGCGGCTCGACCGGCTACGGTAAGGAATTTCATGACGCCAATCGCCTCGACTTGGGCGGTGGCGATCTCGCCGACGTGCTGGCGGCGGCCGACTGGCTGGCCGCCACCGGCTACGTCGATGCCCATCGCCTGGCGGTGATGGGCGGCAGCTACGGCGGCTACTTGACCGCCATGGCGCTCACCCATGCGCCCGAGGTCTGGGCGGCCGGCGTGGCGATCGTGCCCTTTGTCAACTGGTTCACCGAGATCGCCCACGAGGATCCGCTGCTGCGCCAGTACGACTTGGCCACCATGGGCGATCCCGACGAGAATCGCCTACTTTACGAGGCGCGCTCGCCGATCTTTTTCGTCGATCGGATTCGCGCCCCGCTGCTGGTCTTGGCCGGCCGCAACGATCCCCGTTGTCCGCCCGCGGAAGCCGAGCAGGTGGTGGGCGCGGTCAGGGCGCGCGGCGGAGTGGCCGAGCTCAAGATCTACGATGACGAGGGCCATGGCTTTGCCCGCCTCGAAAATCAAGTGGATGCCTACCGCCGCGTCGGCGAGTTTCTCCTCCGCTACCTGCGCCCGCCGTCCCCCGCCTGATTGCCCCCCAGCTCGCCGCGATTCCGCCCCGTCCGGCCTCTGCTAGCCCCTGGCCCCCAGTCCCTCTTCTCCGCGGCCCCCTGCGACTCCACTCGAGCGGGGCCAAGCGGGGCGCCAAGAAATGCCGCGACCGGCAACAAAGCGATGCGACGCTTATCGCCCCGCCCTAGAGGTCGCAGGCGTAGCAGGCGCCGGCCACCCGCTCACCCGCCGGGCGGGCGAGAAAGAGACGCTGCGGCAGGCGGGCATCGAACTGCCAGGGGCGCGGCGTGGCGGCGGTGTCGGCCAGCGCCAAATAGCGCAGCACCGGATGCAGCGCCTCGCTCGCCGGGCGGGACGCCAGGTTGAGACTTTCGGCGGCGTCGCGGGAGGAGCGTAGCGGCTCGCGCGCGGGATTGCAGCCAAGGAACTCGATCCGGGCGTCTGTCGCGTGGGCCAGGGACCAGACCAGCGAGGCGCAGAGCTCGATGCAAGCCTCCATCTGCTCCGGCGTGGCTTGCCCCGGCGTTAGCGCCAGAACGATGCGCCACCGTTGGTCTTCCTCGCGGCTGAATTCGCGGACGCGCAGCTCCCCGGTCTTGGCCGACGCCTTCCAATGGACCAGCCGCAAGTTGTCGCCCGGCGCCAGCGGCCGTACCCGGTACAGCTCATGGCCCGCGCCGGGCGCCAACCGCGTTCGCTCCGCGCTTGCCGCCGCCATTGCCGCCGCCTCCTCCGTCTCCGCCCGCAGTCGCGGAAACACCACCAGCCCCGTGCTGCCCGCAGCCGGCTCGAACGGACGCCGCTTGTCGATCAAGCCGAAGGGGAAGCGCGTGGCCAGCACCAGTGATGCCGCCGAATAATGTCCGCGGCGCGGAAAGGTGATCTCGGTCAGGGCGCGGGCGTGGCGGCGGCGCGGCAGGTAAGGGAAATAGGTGGTCCGCATTGCCACCGCCTCGCCGCTCGGCGAGAGCGGCTGGCTGGACGCGCTGACCGAGAGCGAATAGCTGGGCAGCCAGTGCTTCTCGTTCTCGAGGGTCAATTGCACCGGCACCGGTTGGCCGGCGAAGGCTTGGTCCGGCCAGCGCAGGTCGAGCGCCAGCCCGCTCAGGTTGAAGGCGGAAAAGAATCCCGAGGTCACCAGCGCGCCCAGCAGCGCCGCCACCACCATATAGACCAGGTTGTTGCCGGAGTTGATGGCGGCGATGATCAAGATGACCAGCGCCGCCAAGAAGGGCAGGCCGGCCGCCGTGAAGCGCACTTGCGTCTGCCAGCGCAGCCAGCGGCGCAGCACGGTGCGGCGCAACAGCGCCGGCAGCGTCAGCGCCGCCGCCACTAGCAGCAGCGCCAGCGACAGCGCCGCCAAGCCCGCTTGCGCCAGCGCCGAGGGCGCCCAATCGGCCAATAGCGCAAAGGCGAAGGCGGCCAGCAGCATCACCAGAATGCTGGCCACGTGCGGCCAGCTCAGCCTTGCCTCGTCCCGCCGTGGCCGTGGCCGCCGCCGCTTCCCTCCCGGCGCCGGCGCGCCGAAACCGAACCGCCGCATCAGTTCATGGTAAGGCCGCGCCGCCGCCACGAAGCCGTCCGCGACTGGCGGCACGCCCGTCGCGGTAACTTGGAGAGGCCCTGAGCGGAACGGGCCTCCCTTGCCTGCCGTCGGAGCCGGGCCGCAGCCGCGAACCGGGGTCCCCTCTATAATCCCGGCCGCCGTGTCAAGCGTTTTTGGGCGTGCGCCGGCAGCGGCGCGGCGGCGCTGTCAAGGGCGCCCGGAGTTTGGGCGTTCATCTCGACCCTTGAC
>JBOGKX010000211.1:0-4382 GCA_050746125.1 Terriglobales bacterium
GTACAATGCTGCGTCCCACCTACGCCGTCGCGTGTGAGCTGGAGTTGGCCGGCAATCGCCGCTCAAGTACAATGCACATGCGACCATGTCGTACCGGCGCTGGCTGGAGTTGGCCGGCAATCGCCGCTCAAGTACAATAAAGTCCGCGCAAGCTACTGACTTGCGCGGACTTACTCTTCTCACGGCAACCTAAAACAGCAGCATCTGCTCCTGAGGCTTTTCCGGCCGCCGTGGTTTCCGCCCGTAGTAGACCTCCATCTTGCCGAATTGATAATCGGTGACCGCGATCAGGCGCACCTCGCCTTGCGGCGGCACTGCGGAGCGGACGATCTTGCGGTGGGCCTCGGCGGACTCCTCGCTACGGAGGTAGCGGGCGTAGACGGAGTATTGCAGCATCATGAAGCCGTCCTTCATCAGCGCCTTGCGGAAGCGCGTGTAGTTGCGACGCTGGTCGGGCTCCAGCACGGGCAAATCGAACATGGCCACCAGCCACATGGGTCCAAAAACCGAGAGCGCGGGCATCGTCAACCAATTTCGGGCAATTCGAGAGCACGGGCGCGGGCAGTAATGGCGCCGACGAGGCTGGAGGCGGCACGCGCCAGCCAATCAAACAAGGAACGGGTCTCGCCCTGCCAGGGGTAGTCGGCGAGCATGGGGGCGATCAGAGCCGCTTTGGCATTCTTGTCGAGTGGCGCGGCCGGATCGCGGTCCTGAATCCAGACGAAGACGGCGCGATCCACCAGCGGGCGGTAAGGCTCCATGAGGTCGTTGGCGAGGCAAAACGCGTCGTAGCGATTGTGGTGGCGGAGGCCGAGCGACGGATGCAGCCCGGCACCGCAGAGCGCACGGGCGGTAAGGGCGCGCAGGACGGCGTAGCCGTAATTCAGGTGGGCATTCTGGTCGGGTCCCTCGCGGCCGCGTCGGAAGCGTGGGTCAGCGAACAGGCGCGGCCAGTAGAGCTGCGCCGCGCGCGCCTCGAGTTGGCCGGTGTCGCCCGGCGCCACGCGTGTGGCCATTGCCAGCAGCCCGGCGTCGTCCTGATGCAGATCGCGCAGCAGCCGGCCCTGGGCGCGAATTTTAGCGGTCACGATTTGGCGCCAGAGGCGTTTGCGCAGCGGCAGGGACATGCGCGTCTGGGCGGCGAAGCGCTCCGTCTGGACGACATTGGCTTCGAGTGGCAGCATCATGGCCGCCGGAAGATGATTGCGCCCGCACAGCACCGCCGCGCCACCGTGCTCCGCCAGACCGGCGATCACAGCTTGCGTCAGCACGGTCGCGGGGTTCGAGAGCACCAGCGCGGCAATCTCGGCCATCGGAGTAGTGACCTCATCTTCATCGGCGAGCGTAACCACCAACTGAGCGTCGCGCACACTCAACCGCCGTACAGCGTCGCCAGCCTCGACGATGCGCCCCGCACTACCCATGAGCTTCCCGGACGCGACCGACAACGTCCACCTCGACCTTACGGCAGCCGGCACGGCGCAGTTTGTCCAGGCTCCTGACCCGAATCCACTCGCCGTTCGGAATCTTCGAGATCTGGGCGGCCTGGGTGTGCCGGACGAAATCCAACTCGATGGCCCCGCTGGCGCTCTCGCTGATCACGCGCACAGGGAACAGCTCCGGGCCGCGGCCGAGGTCCATTTCCACCATGTCCCCGCCCATCAGGGAGAACAGGAACTCGAACTCGCCCCCGCCCTCCCACTGGCGCCGGACGACGCAATCGCAGCGGCGGCCCTTCCCACAGCGGCAAGCGGCTTGGCGGCGGGCGGCCTCGAGGCGGCTTACAACCTGCCCCCGCAAGGTGTCCTTGCCGCGGCGGTCGCGGCCGGTGAACAGGGCGATGTGGTGATTGCCGCTGAGCTGCACGCGGCGTTCCCGCTCGCCGGCAGCAATCGGGGCGGCCGACTTTTCGCCCAGGGCGCGGACGCGAACGGCCCGAATCACAGCCTCGCGCCCGAAGCGCTGGCGCAAGCGCGGCGGATCCGCTTCCATCGCCTTGGGGTTGCCGCCGAGTGCGGCCAGCTGGCGCCGCACGGCAAGCCGCACGCTTGGGTCCACGATGACCTCATCGGCGGCGATCTGTTTCGCGGTCAACTGGTGAACGAGCTTGCGCACGTGCACGTGCGAACCGCCGTCGCGCGCCGCATGCGGCTTGCTGTAGTTGGTCTCGTTATGGAGCTGCCCGCTGAGCTTGTGGACCGGACGATGGCTGACGGCGATCGCCTGGATAGTGGGAGCGACCGAGTCCACGAACCCGCTCCAGGGGCCTTCCAGCGTGCGCGAGGAGACGCGCTCGACCCCGGTCACCGCGGCGCTGGCCGCGGCGGCGTGGCTAAGCTGCTGAATGGCGGAGTTGGAGGTCAGGGCGATCACGACCGCATCAACGGCGTGGTGGCGGTGGTCGTCGCGCGCCTTGCCGAACTTGGTCTCTGATGGCGCCGGCTCGGGCTGGCGGAGGATGGACTCCAGCCCCCAGCCGCGCCGCAGCGTCGCGGTGGCCACGCCGGAGGTGGCAAAAATCGTGCGGCGGCGTGAGCCATCCGGCTGCAGCGCGTCGCGCCCGCCATAGAGCAGGCCGAGGTATTTTGCGGCAACGGATGTGGTGTAGCGGGTTTCGTTCAGGCGGCGCGAGGCAAAGCTCGTCTCGGCGGCCAGGTCCAGGTCCTCTGCGGCGCAGAGGAAGCGTTCGAGCTTGCCGGGGTCATCCCACTTTTTGACGCGGTCGAGAATCTGAGCCCAGCGCTCGGCATCATGGCCGAATGCTTCAAGCGGCGTGCGGTTGACCTTCTCCACATTGCAGCGCCTGTGGGCAACGCATTTGTTGCCGAACGAATCATCCGGAAAGCGGCTGATCGGCAGGATGTGGTCAATATCGGCGGCCCCACCGAACAGCTCGGCGGCGCCGATTTGACCGCCGCAGTATGGGCACAAGCCGCACGACTGCCTCCACAGTCGCCAGCGTTGCACATCGCGGCTCGAGGGGTTGCTGAGGCCGACTTCGTTGCAGGCCTGGATTTCGGCGGCGGCGGCCTCGCTCGCTCGCTGGCCCTTGCGCATGGCTTTCGAAACGGCCTCGCGCTGGGCGGCATTGCGCTTTAAGTCGCGCGCCAACTCGACGCGGATTTCGCCCGGCTTGCCATGCTCGCGCACCAGCGCATTAACCAATTTGCGCAGCTCCGCGAGGGCACGAGCCACGGCCGGGTTGCCCAGCGGCGGCAACGCCGTGGCTGCGGGCGGCAGCTGATCCAGTGGCAGCGTGTCGGGTTGGGGATAGGTAAGCTGCTCGGCGGTCTTGAACGCCACGCCCTGCTCCATCAGCGGCAGCAGGCGGGCAAGCGCGCGACGACTGAGCTTGCAGTAGCCATCCTCGGGCTCCGCCTCCGCCCATTGCGCCGCCTGCTCCCCGCTCAAGCCGAAGCGGCGGACGGCGAGCGCCTTCAGGTGCTCGTCGTCAAGCGAGGGGTCGAGCCAGACGGACACGATCTGGTCGCGCTGCTCGGGCGTGAGGCTGTCCCAGCGCGTGGCGCCGAAAATGGGCCGCAGGGCGGCGGTGGTGCGGTCGCCGGGCATCCGCGTTTCGCCGCCACGCTCGAGATTGAATTGCGAGGGTCGCGGGCAGTCCGCCAGCTTGCGCTTGCGGATTTCGGTGAACTTCAGTGACCCCTCGGTGCCGAGCGCGGCGAGCAGACGCTCACGTTCCTCCGCCGTCAGCGCGCGCTCACCGGCCTCGGCGACGACCAAGCGCAGGTCGTTCACTCTTTGCAACATCCGGAAGCGCTGGGCGTGTAGCGACGCCATGGGGGCGCGATGGCGTTGGCGCTCGAGCTCGCAGCGGCCGGGCGGCGGGGATTTCAGCGGCCGCTGGTGGAACAGCAGGCGCCGTACTTCGGCGCGAAGGGTTGGAGTCAGCTGCGGGTTGGACTGGGCCTGCCGGGCCCAGATGAGGTCGAACTCGCGCTCGAACATGTCGCGCCGCGTCGAGCGCGTGCGGATGCGGTGCTCGGCGGGCTGCTGGCGGGCAAGGTGCTCGCCCAGGGTGCGCGCACCCCCGGTCTCCATCGCCTGCGCGAGCTCGCCGATGGCCTTTTTGACCTTGCTCCTTTCATCCGCCGCCTTCTGCTTGTCAGCGGATTTGCCGGTGCCCTCACGCCGGTTGCTTTTGAAGCCGCGGCGCTGCCCGAGATGGTAGAGGGCGCGGCCGAGCTCGTCAGCTTTAAGGTCTTGGTCCAACGCGGCGGCGCGCAGGAAGTACGGCCAGGTCTGCTCGGGGGCGGGGCAGCCCGCCGCGGCGGCGCGGGCGATCCAGACTGGGCGCAGCCGTGCGTCCAGTTCGCCAAGCACCCGCATGCGCTCGGCGGCGGCGCCGGGACGCGGCGCAGGCG
>JBOGKX010000212.1:0-1556 GCA_050746125.1 Terriglobales bacterium
CCCGGCTGGCGGGCTCCCAGGCGGTCGTCGCCGCCATCCGCAGCGGCGAAGACCCACGCCGCATCGCCGAAGACTGGTCCGATACCCTCGACGCCTTCAAGTCCCTGCGCGCGCAGTATCTGCTGTACTGAAAGCGGCCAAGCCGTAACCAGAGCGGAATCACAGATGCTGTAGCCGCAGCAGAATCAAAGATGCTGTAGTCATGGCAGAATCCCAGATGCTGTAGCCGCAGCAAAATCCCAGATGCTGTAGCCGTGCCGCTGATGTGGGGCGGGTCGCTGACCCGCGCGCCGGCCGCCGGCCGGCGCCAAGCGGCAGTTCGCGTGACGACAGCAACCGTGATGCTGCCGCAGCGGCTAGTGCGAACGCGGTAGCCCTCGGCACACCCAGCAAGCTCGGGCAGCCCCACCGCCGCGCCCTGAGCCTATCGCTTACCGCTTATCGCTGCCATGGCACTGCGTAGCGCCCCGCCATGGTCTGCAACAGGCTGCCGAAGCGGAAGACATCATCCGCCGACAGGCCTTGCTTGGGCACAATCACCGCGTCGGCGTCGTCGCGGTAGAGCAGGAACATGTCTTTGAGCTCCACGCACTCGCGCAGTGCGCTCCACGGCACTTCTCCGTCCGGTAGCCTCAGGCCGTCGTCGCCCGCCTCCAGCCACGCGTTGTCATAGGCGGTCGGCGCGCTCAAGTAAGCCCTCTTCGTGCGCAGGCGCCGGTAGAAAAGGCACTCGATATAGGCGCCGAGGAGCGCCGCGCCGCACCAGAGGACAAGCGTTGAATGTCCCCGGCCCATGAAAATCTCCAGAGCAGCGAAGAGGACCACAAACGCCGTTGAAGGGCCATCATGCGCCATCCGAGCCCGCCACGATGGCGAGTGCGCCGCAACGTGCTTGCGACCGAAGATAAAATCCTTGAACGTGACCCGGTATTCAATGCGCATAGGCGACTCCCAGCCAATATACACCCCTAGGCGCCCCACCCCCGCGCCTTCCCACTTCTCACTTCTCACTTCCCGCTTTCTCCCCACTTCCCCGGTCAGTGGCTAGTGTGAGCGCGCCCTCGGCACGCCCCGCACGCCCGGGCAGAAACGCCGCCGCGCCTTCCCACTCCCCACTCCTCACTTCCCACTTTCCCCGACCACATTCCACCCATCCACGGCCAGCATCGGTGCTGCCCCGTGCAGTTCCCCCAGGGCATACCCCGCCGTCAGCGTCCGCGACTCGCCCGGCAGCAGCGAGATGTAATTGTCCTGCCAGAAAATGGGCAGCACGTCGGGGCCGCCTGGGCCTTGGGTGATGCGCAGGCGCACCAGAAAGGCGACATTCGGCCCGGGGTTGCTGATGTGCACCACGGCGGTGCCTTCGGCGCCTTTGCGGCTGAAGCGCGCCGAGGTCACGACGTGCGCTGCGGGCAGCGTTTCGAGCGCGCTGAAGTCGGCGGTCGAGGATTCGGGGGCGAGGAAGTAGGTGACCTTCCTGGTCTCCAGAATATCGGGGCGGTAGGAAACCCAGTAGAAGTTGGTGCTGATCCGCCGCCCGTTCTGGTCCGCCAGCG
>JBOGKX010000213.1:0-21032 GCA_050746125.1 Terriglobales bacterium
CATGGTCTTGCATTGGCTTCTCTGCGGCCTGCCTGAGGCTTGAACCGACAGACCACTCACCAACCGAGCTCATTGCCCATGAACCTAGGCTGGGCAATACTTCTAGCCGTTTATCGCATAATAGACAATGCGTCATATGGCGCACAAAGAAACTCGTAATCCAGCTTTCATGCTCTATCCACACGGCCTTCATGATCGCGTACTTCTGATGCTCCGCCGCATTCGAACTATCGCCTCGGCCCTCGTGTGGACGTCAAGATGGTGATAGATACGCTGCAGATGTTTTTGAACTGTGCGTGGACTGACCTCGAGCGCGAGCGCAATTTCCTTGTTCGACATCCCCTGCTGCAGCCAGGACAGGACTTCGGATTCTCTCTTTGAAAGACCGTCATCCATCTTCGTTTTTTTCTGCACGCCGATCACATGGTCGTTTGCGCAAATGTCACCGGCCCTAGTGCAAGATACAAACCAACGCTCCCGATCGTAAAATTGGTCGGGCATGCGATCGAATATTGAAGTTTGCAACGAAAATTTGGTTCTACTGAAAGAATGTATGGATCAGAGAACGAAGGAATTGGGAATCCGGTGAATCAATTCAGATTCATGCTGTATTTGAAATGATCCTCCTTTTATATTGGCCACGAAGGCATATCTGGCGACGAAATTGTCAATTCCATCTTGCTTGCTGGGAGTCTGGAGCATTCACTGAATGCGTCGAAGAGCACAGTGCCGGCCCTGCTGTCTCTACCCCCCTGCGCTTCCAACCGGCCCGCCTGGTTCGGTCATACGCCAGGGATCGAGCAATTCGGTAAGCCTCTTTTCTGGAAGAACCTTTTGTTCCTTGGCCATCTGGCGCACAGTCTTGCCAGACTTGTAGGCCTCCTTGGCGAGTTTTGCGGCAGCCTCGTAACCGATCTCCGGAGCGAGGGCCGTGCACATGGCCAGACTCTCTTCGATCAAACTCTTGCACCGCTCCTCGTTGGCCTTAATGCCGTCGATACACTTGACAGCGAAGTTGGTTGACGCGGTCGAGAGGAGTTCAATGGACTGTAATACGTTATAGGCCATGACCGGTAGCATGACGATCAGTTCGAAATTGGCGGCCTGCCCTCCCACAGTGACCGTCACATCGTTTCCGATCACTTGCGCACAGACCATCGTCACCGATTCGGCAATGACCGGATTGACTTTGCCCGGCATGATGGAAGAACCTGGCTGTGTCTCGGGCAAATTGATCTCCCCGAGCCCACAGCGTGGGCCGGAGCCGAGCCAGCGAATGTCGTTGGCGATCTTGTGCAAGGCCACCGCCAGACCGCGCAGCGCGGCCATGGCGGCGACCAGGGCGTCGGCGCCCGCCAGGGCGGCGAACTTGTTGGGGGCGGTGACGAGGGGGCGGCCGGTGAGGGCGGCGAGCTCGGCGGCGATGGCTGCGCCGAAACCGGGCGGGGCATTGAGGCCGGTGCCGACGGCGGTGCCGCCGGCGGCGAGATGGCACAAAGCCGGACGGCAGGCGCGCAGGGCGGCGATAGCGGCTTCGAGTTGGGCGGCGTAGCCGGACCATTCCTGGCCGAGCGTCAAGGGCACGGCGTCTTGCAGGTGGGTGCGGCCAATCTTGACGATGTCGCTCCAGGCGGCGGCATGCGCGGCAGCGGCGCCGGCCAGCGCCTCGGCGGCGGGCAGGACATGCTCATCGAGCGCCTCGAGCGCGGCGAGGTGCATGGCGGTGGGGAAGTCGTCATTCGACGATTGCGACATGTTGACGTCGTCGTTGGGATGGACGGGCGACTTGGCGCCGAGCGGCCGGCCGGCGAGCTGGTTGGCGCGGTTGGCCAGCACCTCGTTGACGTTCATGTTGGTCTGGGTGCCGGAGCCGGTCTGCCAGACGTAAAGCGGGAACTCGGCATCGAGGCGGCCGGCGAGGACCTCGTCGGCGGCGCGCTCGATCAGCGCGGCCTTGTCGGCGGGCAGGCGGCCGAGGCAGGCGTTCACGCGGGCGGCCGCTTTTTTGATCAGGGCCAGGGCGCGGCAGACCGCGAGCGGCATGCGATCTTCGCCGATCGCGAAGTGCTCGAGCGAGCGCTGCGTCTGCGCCCCCCACAGCCGCGCGGCGGGAACGGCGACCGTCCCCAGGCTGTCCTGTTCCTGGCGGTAGCCATCGGCGTCGGACATGGCGAAGCCTCCTGGGACGATTGTATCGACCGGCGAGCGGGTAACGGATGACAGAACCGCGTGGGGTAGGCTGACTGTGCATGGGCGAGTTGCGCAATCTGGTACGCGAATCGCGGCTGGCTCGCATTGGCGCCTGGTGCGCGGTGGCGTGCGTGCCCGGCTTGGTCTATCTCGCGGGTGCGCCGGTCTTTGGCTATGCCATTTCCTCGGCTCCGGCCGTTGTCGCGGCGTTGTTATTACCACTGGGCGCCGGGGCCGCGCTGTCGAGCGGCCTGGTGGCCGTGGCGGCGTTCCGCTCCGGTTACGCACTCGCCCATAGCGACACGCCGGAGCCGCCGCCGCAACCGCTCGCGCCTCCCAGCCTCGGGCTGCGGGACAACCCGATCCTCGGGCTCGTGGTTGCGCTGGTCTTCGTGGTTTTTGCCGCGGCGGATTTTCGCGCACGGGCGCCCGACCCGATTGGGCCTGAAAGGTTCTTCCAGTTGGGCACCGCGGTCGCAATTGGTTACTGCTGCCTCTTCGCGGTGGGGTTTCGCACGGCGCGCCGGCGCGAGCAGGCCATGATGCGGCGGGGCCGCCCCTACTCTGGACGCCGCTCCCGTTGGTCGCGGCTGCGGCCCGGCTTCGACGGCCGGCAACGGAGGCCCGCTTCGCTCGGGGCCTCTCCAGGTTGCCGCGGCTGAATATTCGCCGCGAGCATCGCCGCGGGCGCGCTGCGCTGGCGGAGCGGGGCGGCATGGATGGAAGTGGCGCTGGCGGCGCTGGCGCTTTGGGAGGCGCGAGACGGCTTTCGCTTGCGGGGCGGCGGCGTGGGGTAGGATGAGAAACGCGGGAGCCATGAGGACGCGAATCGCGCTGCTGGGGCTGGTGCTGGGGCTGCTGGGCGGCGGCTGGGCGCAAGCGCCGACCGTGGTGCCCGAGATTCCTTTCCGGCAGTTCACGCTGCCGAACGGGCTGCGCGTAATCCTCTCCGAGGATCACGCCGTACCGGTGGTGACGGAGTCTCTGTGCTTCAACGTGGGCGGACGGGACGAGCATCGCGGCAGCTCGGGCTTCGCGCACCTGTTCGAGCATTTGATGTTCGAGGGCTCCGAGCATGCGCCCAAGGGGGTCTTCGATCATTTGGTCGAGGGCTACGGCGGCACCGACAACGCCAGCACCCACACCGACTACACGTTTTACTTCGAGACCGCGCCGAGCAATGCGCTGCCGATCCTGATGTGGCTCGACGCCGACCGCATGGCGTACCTGAACGTGACGCCCGAGAACATGAAGAACCAGATCGCGGTGGTCGAGGAAGAGAAGCGGCTGCGCGTGGATAACGAGCCCTACGGCCCGCTGCTCTACATCGACATGGGCGAGGACGCCTTTTCGAATTGGCAGAATGCGCATCCGGTGATCGGCTCGTTCGCCGATCTCGACCGCGCCACGCTGGCGGAGGTGAAGGCGTTTTTCGACTCCTACTACGCGCCGCGCAACGCGATTCTGACCATCGCCGGCGACATCGATCCAGTGCGGACCGAGGCGCTGGCGCGGAAGTACTTTGCCTGGATTCCCAACCGGGGCACGATCACGCCGGTGGTGACGGCGGAGCCGCCGCGCACGCGGGAAACCGACGTGACGGTGCGCGACCCGCACGCCAACTTGCCGGCGCTGGCGATCGCCTGGCAAGGGCCGCGGCGGGGCACGCCGGAGTTCTACGCGCTGGCGCTGCTGGGGCAGGATCTGTTCGCCGGCGACAGCTCGCGGCTTTATCAATCGCTGGTCAAGACCGAGAAGGTGGCGATCGAGGTGGATGGCGGCTTGGGCTTTCCCGGCGGCGACTTCACGGACTACCGGGCGCCGGGCCTGTTCGGCGGCTTCGCGATCTACAAGCCGACGGCCTCGGCGCAACTGATCGAGCAACTGATTTTCCGCGAGATTCACGAGATCGCGGCCAACGGCATGCCGGCGGACGAGCTGCTGCGGGTGAAGACGAAGCTGGCGTCGGATTGGATCCGCAGCGAGCAAACGACGCTCGACCGGGCGCAACTGCTGGCGCTGGGGGAGCTGATGGATGGGACGCCGGCGGGGGCGAGCGAGGACCTGCGAAAAATTCTCAACGTGACCTCGGAGCAGATTCAGGCGGCGGCGGTGGAGTACCTGACTCATGCCCGCGCCACCGTGATCGTGAACATGCCCGGGGCGGCGGCGGCAACCGCGGCGAAGACGGGGGCGAAGCCATGAGGCGCGGCGCCATCGCGCGCGCCGGCGCCGTGCTGGCGACGGCGGCCGGCCTGCTGCTGCCGGCCGCGGCGCAAGCAGGGCCAGCCGCGCCGCCGCCTTTCATGCTGCAGCGGCCCACGGTCGGTCCGGTGCCGACTTACGAGCCGCCGGCGAGCGTGCGCGACCAACTGCCGAATGGGCTGCGCATCGTGGTGGTGCGGGATGCGCGCCTTCCGCTGGTGACGGCGGAGCTGGCGGTGCGCGGCGGCAGCTCGCTTTTGACGCCGGCCGAAGCGGGGCTGGCCGAAGCCGAAGCCAGCCTGCTCACCGCCGGGACGCCGACGATGGATGCGCGGCAGATCGCCTACGCGGCAGATAGCTTGGGCGGCAGCATCAGCGGCAGCGCGGACAAGGACTTCATCACCGTGCGCGCCTCGAGCCTGGCGACGAACGCGGATCGCATGTTCGCGCTGCTGGCGGACGTGGCCTTGCGGCCGACCTTTCCCGAGAGCGAAGTGGCGCTGCGCAAGGCCAACATGGAGCAGGAACTGCGGCTGGAGCGCAGCGAGCCCGACTTTCTGGCGCGGGTACAGTTTTATCAGTTGCTCTACGGCGACAACCCCTACGCCATCACCGCGCCGACAGAGGCTTCGATCACCGCCATCAGCCGCGCCAAGCTGGCGGCCTACCATCAGCGGGTCTTCTTGCCGAACAACGACGCCACGCTGGTGATCGTCGGCGATATCTCCGCCGGGCTGGCGCGCAGCCTGGCGCAGCGCTACTTCGGCGACTGGACGTTCGGCGCGCCGCCGGCGCCGCGCTTCCCGCCGCCGCCGGCGCGCCCAGGGCGCCGCATTTATTTGGTGGACCGGCCGGGCTCCGCGCAGTCGGTCATCCTGCTCGGCAATTTGGGGCTGGAGCGCACGGCGGCCGATTACTTTCCATTCCTGGTCGCCAACGAGGTGCTGGGCGGCAGCTTCAACTCGCGGCTGGTAAGCGACATTCGCGAAGCCAAGGGCTATGCCTACGACATCGCCAGCTTCAACCGGCCGCTGCTCGACGGCGGCGCCTGGCAGGTGGTGACGGAGGTGCGCACGGCGGTGACCGCGCTGGCGCTGGCGGCCACGCTGGCGCAACTCGACCGCATCCGGCAGACGGCGGTGAGCGGCACGGAACTCGAGCAGGCAAAGAACTATTTGGCCGGCTCGTTCGCGCGCCACTTGGAGACACAGGCGGAAGTGGCGGCGGAGTTCCTGACGGTCGAGCAATACGGCCTGCCGAGCGACTATCTGGCTCGTTTCGTGCCGCGGGTACAGGCCGTGAACGCGGCCACTGCACTGGCGGCGGCACGGGAGCACATTCGACCGGATCGGGCGCTGGTGGTGGTGGTAGGCGACGCGCACCGGATCGAGGCGAGTCTGACGCGGTACACGAGCGCGCCGATCTCGATCTATAACGAGACGGGACATTTCACGGGCCTTTATCCGCCTTCCGGCATTCGCCATATCGTCAAGCCGTAACGACTCGCGGGGGAGACCACCCGGCGCCGGGAGGGTGCCCGGTTGGCGCGCGGTAAACCTCTTGATGCTAGGTACTTGCACATCCCGCGGCGGCTAGGCCCGATCTATTGCTAACGGTCTCCTCCCCCGATGGGGGGAGCGGGCGGGCGATCCGGCCCACCAAAGTAGGATTCCGCGATGACGGGCAGAGTTGCCCGCGGCGGTCCGGGCGGTGCTGGGGGGTTAAACCGCCGGTAGCGGCTGCGCAATGCGGGGAAACTCGCGTAAGACCTGCCTATCGGTTGTGACCAGCGGGACGCCGAGTTGCTGGGCGAGCGCCACGAACTCGAGGTCGTAAGCCGAGCACGACGAGCGGGCGGCCAGGGTGAGCACTCTGGCCGCCGAGACGCGGTGCTCGCGTTTCCGCAGTTGCGCCTCGGCGCGGCGGCAGATCCGCCGGGCATCCGCGGCACTCATGCCGCGGCGAAGATAGCCGGCGAGCACGTTGCAGAACTCCGAGCGCCAGAGTGCTGGCGCGTGCCAGTCCGGATCGCTTGTCCAAAGGCGTTCCACCGCCCCCAGCGCCGGCCCGCCCAAGTGGAAATAGACGAGAATATTGGTATCCACCACGATCATGGGCGGCCGCGGCGTTTGAATTCGTCGATGGTCTTGGCGCCGAGGTCAAGAGCGGAGAAGCGCCGCCGCGCGGACCGAACCGCGGCCAAGTATTGGTCCGGCTGCAGCTCCTCGCTCTCAGCCGCCGCGCGCTCGAGGCGATAGAGAATCTCCGCGTTTAAGCTTCGCCGCTCGCGCCGCGCCAACTCCTTCAGCTTCCGGTGCAGCGAGGCCGGGAGGCCTTTCAGGGTGATGCTAGGCATGGTTGCGTTTTGCAACCAATATAACACCTACCGTCCCGGTGGGTGGGGCGGTTCGCGGCGGCGGCGCGGCTAGCGGGCGGGGGCCCAGGCGAGGCCGTCGGCGCCGGGGCCGGCGGCGATGAGGCGGGCGACTTTCCAGGTGGCGAGGTCGAGGGCGGCGACTTGGCGCGACTGGCTGCACGAGACGTAGGCGCGTTGGCCATCGGGAGCGACCACGATCTCCTGCGGCGAGCGCGGCACGGGGATGACGTGGGCGATCCGCATGGTGGCGAGGTCGAGGACGGCGACTTCGTTCTTGTCCATGATGGCGATCAAAAGATAACGCCCGTCGGGAGTGGGGGCGGCGCCATAGCCGATGCCGGGCAACGCGATCCAGCGGTCGAGCTTTTGCGCGGCGGTGTCGATTACGGCGAGGCGCGGCTGGCGCTGGTCGGAAGTGAAGGCCCAGCGGCCGTCGGTCGAGACCGCCATGCGCTGGATGGTGCGGGCGACGGGAATGACGGCGAGCAGCTTGCGCGCCGGCACGTCGAGCACCGAGACGGTGCCGGGGCCGACGTTGGCGGTGTAGGCGCGGCGGCCGTCGGGGGAGAAGGCGAACATGTGCGACTCGGGCTGGCCGGTGGGAATCGAGCCCACGATCTGGCCGGTGGCGGGATCGATGATGGTGATCGCGTTGTCGAGCTCGGTCGAGACGTAGAGCAGGCCGCCGGGGCCGAACTTGGGGCAGTGGGGACGCAGGCCGCGGCCGAGCGGAATGACGCGCAGCAGGCGGCGGGAGGCGATGTCGATGACGTCGATGGCGCGGCCGTTGGTGCCGGGACTGCCGACGCCGCCGCTGCCATAGACGGGGGCGAAGAGGGTGCGGCCATCGGGGGAGACGGCGAGCTCATGCACGGTGAAGCCGCTTTCGCGCACGGCGGACACCATGCGTCCGGCGCCGGGATCGATGAAGCCGATGGTTTGATCGCCCTTGTTGGCGACCAGCAGCCAGGCGTGGCGAGCGCGGGCGGCGGGCGGCGCGGACCAGGCGAGCGCGGCGCAGCCGGCGAGGGCGGCCAGGGCGGCGAAGAGGCAGGGGCGGAGATGCATGGCGGCGGCCATTATAGTCCCGGGGGCGGGGTGACGGAGCCGAGCAGGACCGGGTGGCGGGCGCCGGTGGCGCTGGGCAGGTTGGCGGGCTCGCCGCAGAGGGTAGCGTGGCCGAGCACGGCGAAGGCGATCGCTTCCTTGGCGGCGGCGGGCACGCCGAGGCGGTCGCCGGGGATGAAGCGGCAGCGCGGCGCGGCCTCGGCGAGCATGCGCATCAGAGTGGGGTTGAGCGCGCCGCCACCGCCCACCACGACTTCCCAGGCGCGCGCGCCCAGAGCGCGGGCGATGGTGCGGGCGGTGAGGGCGGTGGCGGTGGCGAGCAGATCGGCGCCGGCGGCGCGGGGCGCCCGCGCCAGCAAGCGACGGACGAAGTCGCGGCCGTATTGCTCGCGCCCGCAGCTTTTCGGCGCCGGGCGGCGGTAGTAGGCATCGGCGAGCAGGCGGGCGAGGAGCGGCTCGAGCACGCGCCCCTTCGCCGCCAGCCGTCCATCGCAATCGAAGCGCTGCCGTCCGCCGCTGAAATGGGCGGCGAGGGCGTCGAGGACCATGTTGCCGGGGCCGGTATCGAAGGCGGTGACGCGATCGGAGCGCGCGCCGGCGGGAATGAGGGTGAGGTTGGCGATGCCGCCGAGATTGAGGGCGGCGCGGTCGCGGCGCGGATGGCGCAGCAGGAGGTAGTCGAGGAAGGGAACGAGCGGCGCGCCTTGGCCGCCGGCGGCCAGGTCGGCGGCGCGAAAGTTGCTGACCACGGGAACGCCGACGCGGGCGGCAACGGCGGCGGCTTCGCCGGTCTGCCAGGTGCACGCGATTCGCCGCCCCAGGTAGGGTTGGCGCCGGCCCTGATGGTAAAGCGTCTGCCCGTGGACGGCGACCAAGGCGAGTTGCGCGGGGGCGACGCCGGCGGCTTGGCAGGCGCGCACGGTAGCGTCGCCGATGGCCTCGCCCAACCAGACGTTGAGCCGGGCCAGCGCGGCGGTGGAAATAGCGGGCGCGTCGCAGGCGGCCAGGATCGCTCTCCGCGTCTGCGATGCGAAGGGCTGGGAGCGAAACGCGGCGAGCGTGACGCGGCGCCGCCAGCCGCGGCCGCGAATGCGCACCAGGGCCACGTCGATGGCGTCGGCGGAGGTTCCGGTCATGACGCCGGCGGCGAGGCAGGGGTCGGCGGGCGGGTTCCAGGCGAGACGCATGCGACAACAGAGTATAGGAGAGGCGGGGGGCAGGGGGGCGGTTAGCCGCGGAGTTGTTTTTGCAGCTCGGCGAGGAGGTTGATGGCTTCAAGCGGGGTGAGGCGCTCGAGGTCGAGGGCGGCGAGGCGCTCGACGATGCGCTGGCTGAGGGGGGTGAAGAGAGTCAGCTGCCAGGAGGCGGGCGGGGCGAGGGCGAGCTCGCCGGAGGCGCGCGCTTCGCTGCGCTCGTGGCTGGAGAGCACGGCGCGGGCGCGGGCGATCACGGCGGCGGGCAAGCCGGCGAGCTTGGCGACTTCGATGCCGTAGCTGCGGTCGGCGGGGCCGGGCTCGACCTTGCGCAAAAAGACAATGCCGGCGGGGGAGTCCTGGGCGGCCACGTGCAGGTTGCGGACGCCGGGCAGCAGATCGGCGAGGGCGGTGAGCTCGTGGAAGTGGGTGGCGACGAGGGTCTTGGCGCCATTGACGCCGTGCAAGTGCTCGACCACGGCCCAGGCCAAGGCCAGACCGTCGTAGGTGGCGGTGCCGCGTCCGATTTCGTCGAGCACGACCAGGCTGCGCGGGGTGGCGGCATTGAGGATGACGGCGGTCTCGATCATCTCGACCATGAAGGTGGAGCGGCCGCGGGCCAGGTTGTCGCCGGCGCCGATGCGGGTGAAGATGCGGTCGAAGATGCACAGGCGGGCGCGCGCGGCGGGGACGAAGGAGCCCATCTGGGCCATGATCACGATCAACGCCACCTGGCGCAGGTAGGTGCTTTTGCCGCCCATGTTGGGGCCGGTGACGATGAGGACGCGCTCGGCGGCGCCGTCGAGGTAGGCGTCATTGGGGACGAAGCGGTCGGCGGCGGCCATGCGCTCGACGACGGGGTGGCGACCGGCGCGGATCTCGAGCACGTCGCCGTCGCTCCACTCGGGGCGGACGTAGTGGCGCTGGGCGGCGAGCTCGGCGAAGTTGGCGAACAGGTCGAGCTCGGCGAGGGCGGCAGCGGTGCGGCGCACGGGCGCGGCGGCAGCGACGACGGCGGCGCGCAATTCGGCGAAGAGGCCGGCCTCGAGCGCGCGCGCCTTCTCGTCGGCGCTGAGAATTTTGATCTCGAGCTGCTTGAGCTCGGGCGTCGTGAAGCGCTCGGCGTTCACCAGCGTCTGCTTGCGCTCGTAGTCGGCGGGAACGTGCGGCAGGTTGGGGCGCGAGACCTCGAGGAAGTAGCCGAAGACGCCGTTGAAGCGCACCTTGAGCGAGGCGATGCCGGTGCGGGCGCGCTCGCGCGCCTCGAGGGCGGCCAAGACGCGCTTGGCGTCATGACTCAAGGCGCGCAACTCGTCGAGCTCCGCGGAGACGGCGGCGCGCACGTAGCCGCCCTCGGCGACGGCGAGGGGCGGGTTGTCGATCAAGGTGGCGGCCAGGCGCGCGCGCAGCGCGGGCAGATCGTCGAGCTCGGCGGCGAGGGCGGCGAGGCGGGCGGCGGCCGGCTCGGCCAGGGCCAGGCGCACGGCGGGGACGCGGTCGAGCGAGAGGCGCAGCGCCTCGAGGTCGCGGGGGGAGGCGGTCGCGAGCGAGGCGCGGGCGAGCAGGCGCTCGAGGTCAAGGATGCCGGCCAGCGCCTGGCGCAGAGCGCCGCGGTGGGCGGCGGGCAGGAGGGCGGCGACCGCGTCCCAGCGGGCCTCGATCTCGGCGCGATCGATCGAGGGGCGCAGCAGCCAGGCACGCAGCAGGCGGCGGCCCATGGGGGTGACGGCGGCGTCGAGGGCGTTGCGCAGCGTGGTTTCACTCCCCTCGCCCGCTTGCGCCGGCTCGACCAGCTCGAGGGTGCGGGCGGTGGTGGCGTCGAGCACGAGGGCGTTTTGGCGCTCGTAGAAGCCGATGCGATCGACGTGGGCAATCTGGCTGCGCTGCGTCTCCTTGACGTAATGGACGACGGCGCCGGCGGCGCGGGCGGCGAGGGGATGTCCGGCCAGGCCATAGGCCTCGAGCGAGAGGACGCCGAAGTGGCTCTCCAACTCGTGGATCGAGAACTCGGGGGAGAAGATCCAGTCCTCGAGCGGCGTCAGGGCGACGCCGGAGGGAAAGGGCGAGGGCGGGGTGGCGGAGGCGGCGAAGTCGAGCAGCGGCGCCTCGCTGGCGAACAAGATTTCTTTCGGTTGCCACTGGTCGATCTCCTCGCGGCAGCGGGCGGCGGCAGCGGGGCCGACGAACTCGGTGGCGTGAAACTCGCCGGTGGAGAGATCGAGCACGGCCAGGCCGAGGGCGTCTTCCCCGCGCGCCACCGCCGCCAGGTAGCGCGCCGCCTGGGCGTCGGCGGGGAGGGCGGCGGTGCCCGGCGTGAGGACGCGCGTGACTTCGCGCCGCACCAGCGTTTTCGCCAGCCGCGGGTCTTCCATCTGGTCGCAAACGGCGACCTTGAAGCCTTTTTGGATGAGGCGGGCGATGTAGTTTTCGGCGGCATGGTAGGGGACGCCGCACATCGGCACCGGAACGCCTTTTTCCTTGTTGCGGGAGGTGAGGGTGATCTCGAGCTCGCGCGCGGCGACCACGGCGTCATCGAAAAAAAGCTCGTAGAAATCGCCCAAGCGGAACAACAGCAGCGCCTCGGGATGGCGGCGCTTGACCTCCAGGTACTGGCGCATGAGCGGGGTTTGGGCGGCGGCGATCATCGGCGGAGGGGCGAAACAGCACGCCCATGCCATTTTACGTGGCGGCGGACTTTACACTGAACAGATGTGGCTGATGGCGCTTGAAACCACCTCCGCGCACGGCAGCCTGGCGCTGCTCGAGGACGGAGAGGTGCGCGCGGCGCGCGATCTCGAGGCCGGCCGCTACTCGACCGAGCTCTTCGACGCCATGGCCGGATTAGCGCGGGAGGCGGGCCTCGAGTTGGCCGAGATCGGCGCCTGGGCGGCGGCCAATGGCCCGGGCTCTTTCACTGGGGTGCGGGTGGGGCTGACGGCGGTGAAGGGCCTGATCGAGGTTTGGCGGCGGCCGGCGGTGGCGGTCTCGACCTTGGCGGCGGTGGCGGAGGCGGCGGGGGCGGCGCCCGTATTGGCCGCGCTCGACGCGGCGCGCGGCGAGGTTTATTTTGGCCTTTACCCGGGCGGCGAGGAGGGGTTGGAGAGCGCCGCCGCCTTCGCCGAGCGGGCGCGCCGGAGCGGCGGGCTGGTGGCGACGCCGCACGAGCAGGTGCGGGCGCTGCTGCCGGAGGTGGCGGTGCGGCTGGTGCCGCGGCGGCTGGCGCCGGCGGTGGGACGCGTGGGATGGGCGCGGCTGGGGCGCGAGGACAGCGACGACGCGTTGCGGCTCGAGGCCAATTACATTCGCCGCTCGGACGCGGAGATTTTTCATCGGAGCTAACGTTGCTGGAGGAAGACCGCATTCGCCGGGGCGAGAGCAGCGACTGGCACGAGATCGTGAAGATCAGCCTGGAGGCCTTCGGCGCTTCCAGCTGGCCTTGGGAGCGCTGGCGGCCGCTGCTGGCGGCGGCGGAGACCGGGGCGACGTCGTGGGCGCTGGTGGCGGAGCCGCCGGGCGAGCCGGGGCCGGCGGCGGCGCCACGGCCGCTGGCGGGCTTTCTTGTCATGCAGGTCGTGCCAGGCGAATTGGAAATTCAGGCGCTGGCCGTGGCGCGGGCCTGGCGCGGGCAGGGCTGGGGCACGCGGCTGCTCGCAGCGGCTTGCGAGCGGGGGCGCGCCAGCGGCTGCGAGACGGCATTACTCGAGGTGCGAGTGGGGAATCTGGCGGCGCAGGAGTTTTATCGGCGGCGCGGCTTCGCCATCTACGCGCGGCGGCCCGCGTACTATCACTCACCGGTCGAGGACGGCCTGCTGATGCGCAAGGAGCTAAAGTGAGTTGCAGGTGATGCGCAAAGGGTTGCAAGCCCGACGCGCCAGCACGCCGCCTGGGTATTGACGGGCAAGGTCTTATCGCAGGGCGGCTGAGTGGCAGCGGGCGTGCCTAGAAATTTGCGCATGCGCCTTAAGACTTCGTTTCTCAATCTGGGGCTGGCTCTGCTTTTGGCGACGCCAAGCTGGGCCGGCTCCGTCACCTTCAACTTCAACACGTTTGGCCCTAGCGGGAGCGGGCCTTTCACCACCACCAGCGTCAACACCGATTTGGGGTCGAGCACGGTCTATTTCCAGAGCACGGATGGCTCGAGCGTGCTCAACGGGTTCAGCATTGTTTGCAGCAGCGGGTGCGTCGCCTCGACGTTCACGTCGAACGGGATTGGGCCCACATCTCCCGACCTCTTCTACAAATCTACTACGGGGAATGCGACGGAGACGGGGCTGGGACTGAGCGCCAGCGCTTCGCTGAATGGCAATCCCGGAACCGGGGACAGCGACAACGAAATCGGCACCGACTATGCCGTGATTTTCTCTCTGCCGCCCTCCGGCATCACCACCCCGTATTCGGTGGTCTCGGTGGTGGGCAGCGTGCAGTCGGGCGAGCAGTTCGTGGTCAATGGCCAGTATTCCTCCGGCAACGGCGCGACCTTGTTTAGCGAAACGGGCGGGAACATGGATGTAGCTTTGATCCCGGGCGCGGACGGGTACCCGTTCCTGGGCATCAGCACGACCAGCGGCGACGTACTGATCAACTCGATCACGTTCTCGACGGTGCCGGAGCCGGCGACCTGGGCCTTGTTCGGCTCAGCGCTGATGCTGCTGGGCTACGTGGCGCTGCGGCGGCGGCACGCGTTAGGGAACTAAGCGGCGTGCTACATTGCACAGGGTGAGCCGGACTTCACTCGCCCTGATTTTGGCGCTGACAGCGCCGCTTTTGTGCCGGGCGCGGCAGACCACTGCCGCGCCCGCGTCGTATCCGCGGCTGGCCGAAATCGTCCTGGCGCCGGCGCCCTCGGGCGCGGAGCATGCGCGCTTGGAGCGGATCGCGGCCCTGGTCGCGGCGATGTCCGCCGCCCACGCGCCCGCGCCGGCGGCGCGCTACGACTCTCTCGGCAATCTCATTTACGCTTTCGGCGGCAGCGACCGGCCCTGGCTCATCGTGACGGAAGTGGATGAGCCGGGCTATGTGGTTTCCGCAGTCACGCCGGACGGCTATGTGCGCCTGCAACAGGCGCGGGACCGGCTGCCGGTGCCGGCCGATGCGAAGCTGCTCTTCGCTCACCCCTTGACCATCGAGCGGGCGCGCGGCGCGATCACCGGGATCGGCGCCGGGCTGTCGATTCATTTGCAGCCATCGCGCGCGCCGGGCACGGCGCCGGCCTACCATCTGGACAATCTCTTCGTGGATCTAGGCGCCGAGTCGGCGGCGGCGGTAGCCGCCGCCGGGATCGAGGTGCTCGATCCGGTGACGATCGAGCATCAAGTGTTTCGCGCGCCGGGCAGCGCGGCATGGGTGGGGACGGCGCTCTCTTCGGTGGCGGCGGTGCCGGCGGTGGCGGCGCTGGCGGAGCGGCTGGGGCGGCTCGAGCGGCCGCCCGCGGCGGTTGTCGCGTTCGCGACGCAAGGATATTTCGACCACGACGGCTTGCAACGGCTGCTCACCGAGCTGCGGCCGGCGGCGACGCTCTTGATACGCGGGGGGGCGGGGCCGGGGTGGTCGGTCGCGGGCGCGGACGCGGCGCTCCTGGCCGATTGGCAGAGCGCCAGCGGCGCGATGCCGGCCAAGCCGCTACCGGCGGCGCTGGCGCGGATCGCGACCGCGGACGACGCCGGCGCGCCGCTGCTCGAAGTCAATTTTCCGATTGGGCATATTCACAGCGACGCCGAGATACTCGCTAGCGGCGATATCGCCCGGCTGGCGAAATGGCTGCCGGCCTTTTTGGCGCGCGCGACGGGGCAGCCGGACGTAGCGACCGGAGCGGCGCCCGCGCCGGCGCCGCCGACGCGATTGGCCGGCGCGCGGGCGCGGGTGGGCGGGCCGACCGGCTCGGGAGTCATCAACCTGCTGCGGCAACTGGTCGAGACGACCGGAGTCAGCGCCCACGAAGCGCCAGTGCGAGCGCTGGTCGAACGCCTGATCGCGCGCGAGACGCCAGCCGGCGCGGAGGTGCAAGTGGATGGGGCGGGCAATTTGACGGTGGCCTGGGGGCCGGCGAGCGCCGCCAAGAGCCTGCTCTTTATCGCCCACATGGATGAAATCGGCTGGCAGGTGGAGAACTTTTTGCCGGACGGCCAACTGGCGCTGCGCTGGCAAGGCAGCGGCCTCGACGCTTTTTATGGCAATCACGTGGCGCTGGTGCACACGGCGAAAGGGCTGGCGATTCCCGGCGCGCTGACCTTCGCGCCGGGCGCCGACGGGCGCGGGCAGCCGCGGCTGGATTTGGGCATGAGCGAGGCGGCGGCGCGGGCGCTGGGGGTCGAGCCGGGCGATGCCGTGGCGATTCCCAAGAAGTACCGCCCCTTGCTCGGCACGCGCGCCAGCGCGCGCTCGTTCGACGACCGGGTGGGCTGCGCGGCGCTAGTGGCGGCGTTAGGGGCGCTGCGCGACTATCAGCCGCGCGACCGGCGGGTGATCTTCGCCTGGTCCACGGGCGAGGAGTTGGGGCTGGTGGGGGCGACGGCGCTGGCGGCGCGGCTGCATCCGACCGCGGTGTTCGCGCTCGATACGTTCGTCTCCTCCGATTCGCCGCTCGAGAATCACCGCTTCGCCGACGCGCCGCTGGGGCGCGGCTTCGTCATCCGCGCCATGGACAACGGGCTGCTCACGCCGCGGCGGCTGGTGGCGCGGGTGCGGGCCATCGCGGCCGGGCAGGGCATTCCGGTGCAGTTCGGCGCCACCGGCGGCAGCACCGACGCGGTGCCGTTTTTGCGCTGGGGGAGCGCGGCGATGGCGCTGGGCTGGCCGCTGCGCTATTCGCACTCGCCGGGCGAGGTGATCGACACGCGCGACGTCGAGGCGCTGGCGGCGATCGTGCCGGCGCTGGCGCGAGAATGGTAGGCGTGGCGCAAGCGGGAATCACGATTACGCTGGCGATCACCGGCGCGAGCGGCGCGGCGGTGGGGCGGCGCGCGCTGGCGATGCTGGCGGCGGACGAGCGGGTGGCGCGGGTGGATTTCGTGGCCTCGGCGCACGCCCGGCGGGTGGCGCGGGAGGAGCTGGGGCTGGCGGAGGAGACGGCGGAATTCGCGGCGCAGCTGCTGGGCGAGGCGGAGGGGCTGGCGAAGATTCACAGCCACGATCCGGCCAACATCGGGGCGGCGATCGCCAGCGGCTCTTATGCGAGCGCGGGGATGCTAATCGTGCCGTGCAGCATGGGCACGCTGGCGGCGATCGCGCACGGACTTTCGGATAATCTCATCGAGCGCGCCGCCGATGTTTGCCTGAAGGAGCGGCGACCACTGCTCTTGGCGGCGCGGGAGACGCCGCTGAGCTTGATTCACTTGCGCAACATGGTGGCGGTGACGGAGGCGGGAGCGCGGGTATTCCCGGTGATTCCGGCGTTTTACGACCGCGCGGCAAGCGGAGAAGCGGCAGTGACGCAGTTCGTGGCGCGCATGCTGGCGCACGTGGGCCTGCCGCAGCGGGACGCCTTCGCGTGGCGCGGCTAGGCGACGGAGAGGACGATTTTGCCGAAGCTTTGCCGGCTCTCGAGGAAACGGTGCGCCTCGGCGGCCTCGGCGAGGGTGAAATGCTTGCCGACCATGACGCGCAGCTTCTTGCGGCGGACGTACTCGCCGAGATTATCCATGGCCATCTTCATCAGATCGGGGTCGGCGACCAACCCGCCGAGGTAGAGGCCGTGCAAGGCGAGGCTATTGCCGAGCAGCACGGCGGGATCGATCATGCGGCCTTCGCCGCTGACGCGGCCATAGAGGACCATGCGGCCGAGATTGCGCAGCAGTTCGAGGCTGCGCTCGAAGACCTCGCCGCCGATCATCTCCAGGACAATATCGACGCCTTCGTTGCCGGTGAGGCGGCGAATCTCGGCGGCGAAGTCGTGGCTGGCGTAGTTGACGCCCTGCTCGGCGCCGAGCGCCTTAACGCGCTTGAGCTTTTCGTCGCTGCTGGAAGTGGCGAAGATCTCGGCGCCCATTTCGTGGGCCAGCTGCACGGCGGCGGTGCCCACGCCGCCGGCGGCGGCATGGATCAGCACGCGCTCGTCCGGCTTGAGGTCGGCGATCCAGAGGGCGAAGTAAGCGGTGAGGTTGGCGACCAGGAAGCCGGCGGCCTCGGCGCTAGACATGCCTTCGGGGATGGGCCAGACGGCGGCTTCGCTGGCGAGGGCGTACTCGGCATAGCCACCGATCCAGGAGAGAGCCATGACCCGCTCGCCTTGGCGGGGGCCGGCGGCGACGGTGCCGGCGACCTCGAGGCCGGGCACGAAAGGGGGTTGTGGTCCGCCGGGATAGGAGCCGGAGCGCATGAGCACATCCGCATAGTTGAGCGCCGCCGCTTCCACCTTGATCAGCACCATGCCGGGGGCGGCCTGGGGGGCTTCGACTTCGGTGAGCTGCAACACTTCCGGTCCGCCGAACGACTCAACCGCGATTGCTTTCATGTTTGACCTTTCCGAGACACACAACCATGGCCACGGCCGGCGCGGCATTGCGACGGGCTCGTGGCCTCTGTGCAAGGATGCGGGCGCCCCGGCGGGGCGACCACGGCGCTGCGGTGGGAAATCCTTGGGGCGATTCGCCCCCCGGGCGCAACCCTTGGCGATTGTAGTCTTTCCGCGCGGCGCGGCGCAATGAATCCTTTATCGCGGGGCGCGCGGCCCCGGGAGGCGTGGCGCGGGCCGAGCGCGGCGACACCTGATACACTGGCGCTTCCGCTTACGCTTGCGAGGCGGCTTCAGTTTCGTGACGCTCGGTTCCGATCCCGAAATTCCATTGAGAAGAACTCCCGTGACCGTATTTCTGCTGATTTTGGTCGCAGTGTGTCTCGAAGTCGCCGGCCAGTTGCTATACAAGTCCGGCCTCGACCGCACCGCCGTCGTGCCGGGGAGCTTGCTGGAGATCCCCAACCTGCTGACTTTCGCTGGCCACGCCTTGAGCAACTGGCGGGTGCTGGCCGGGCTGGGGGTCTATGCCGGCGAAGTGCTGCTTTGGTGGGTGGTGCTCTCGAAGGTGGAAGTGAGTTACGCCTTTCCGCTCACCAGCCTGAGCTACGTGCTGTTGCTGGCGGTGGCCGGCATCGCGCTGCATGAGCACGTGACTCCGGAGCGCTGGCTGGGCGCCATTACCATCGTCATCGGCGTGTTCTTGATCACCCGCTCGGCGCCGGTGCCGCACTGAAAGCCCGAGCCCTGCGAGGGAGAAGAATATTTTCATGACCTACGTGGATCATCTGGAGTGTGTGCGCTGCGGCCGGCATTATCCCGCCGACCGGCCGCAGAGCGTGTGCGTGCAGGACGGCGGCTGCCTCTTCGTCCGCTACGACCTGGCGGCGGTGAAAAAGCGGTGGCGGCGGGAGGATTTGGCGACGCGCGACGGCGGGGCGCCGCGCTCGATGTGGCGCTACCGGGAGCTGCTGCCGGGCGAGGAGCCGGTGAGCTTGGGGGAGGGCTGGACGCCGCTGCTGCCGGCGCGGCGGCTGGGGGCGGCGTTGGGCGGCCAGCGGCTGTGGCTCAAGGACGAGGGCATGAACCCCACCGCCAGCTTCAAGGCGCGCGGGCTGAGCTGTGCGGTGACGATGCTGCGCCAATTCGGCGTCAAACAGGTGGCCATTCCGACCGCCGGCAACGCCGGCAGCGCGCTCGCCGCCTACGCGGCCTCGGCCGGGATCGAGGCGCACATCTTCGCGCCCGCCGACGTACCAAAGAGCAATTTGGCGGAGTACCGCTACTACGGCGCGCGCGTCACCCTGGTCCAAGGGCTGATCAGCGATTGCGGCAAGCGGGTGCAACAGGCGGTGCGGGAAAAAGGGTGGTTCGACGTCAGCACGATGAAGGAGCCCTATCGCGTCGATGGCAAAAAGACGATGGGGCTCGAGGTGGTCGAACAACTGGGCTGGCGGGTGCCGGAGGCGATTTTTTATCCGACCGGCGGCGGGGTCGGGCTGATCGGGATGTGGAAGGCGTTCGAGGAGATGGAGCAGTTAGGCTGGATTGGAGCGGAGCGACCGCGCATGGTGGCCGTGCAGGCGGCCGGCTGCGCGCCGGTGGCGCGCGCCTTTGCCGCCGGTCAGGCGCGGGCGGAGGCCTGGGAAAACGCCGCCACCGTGGCCGCCGGGCTGCGGGTGCCCAAGCCCTATGCCGACGATCTGATCCTCGACATTCTGCGGCGCAGCAAGGGAACGGCGGTGGCGGTGACCGAAGAGGAACTGCGGGCGGCGGTGGGCGAATTGGCGCGCACCGAGGGGGTATTCGCCGCCCCGGAGGCGGCGGCCACGGTGGCGGCCGCGCGGCAGCTTTACCGCACCGGCTGGCTGAACCCGGACGATACGGTGGTGCTGTATTTGACCGGCGGTGGGCTGAAGTACCTGGAAGAACTCGGACTGCCGCCAAAGGCCTAGCCGGGTGCCATGGGCGAGCTGGGAAGCGACGAAGCCGGGGGCGTGGTTTGGGGCACGGGCAGCGGCGACTCCGGCATCAGGATCCAGGCGACGACGTAGGCGACCAAGCCGCCGGCGCCGAGAAAAATGCTCAGTACGGCCAAGACGCGCACCAGGGTGACGTCGATGTCGAGATAAGCGGCGATGCCGAGGCAGACGCCGGCGATTTTGCGGCCCTGGCGGGGACGCTCCAGGGCGTGGCGACGGTAGTTGGCGACGACCGGGCGTCCACATTGCTGGCAATGGTTGGCGTCGGCGGGCAAGCGCGCGCCGCAAGCGTTGCAATACATAGCAACCTCGATTCCGTATAGATTAATACGTCCGAGAAGGCGGGAAGTTCCGCCCGCCGCTCGGCTTTGCGCTAGGGTAGAAATAAGGGCGCCTTGATGGCTTGGTGGCGGCAATTTCGCGGCCGGCGCGCAGCACTGGCGTTGAGCCTGGTCGGCGCGCTATGGTGCGGCGCGGCGGCGCAGCAGGCGGCGACGATGCGGCGCCCACGGGCGGAGAGCGCGCCGGGAGCGCAGCAGGCACAAGCGCCCACCCGCATCGTCAGCGGCGTTACCGTGGTGGACGTGCCGATCATGGTGCTCAACCATCAAGGGCAGCCGATCGAGAATCTGTCGCTCGACGATTTCGAACTGCACGACGATTACCAGAAGCAGCACCTGATGGGCTTCGACAACCAGGCGCGGCCGGTGTCGCTGGCCATCGTCGTCGACACCAGCGATCGCGCCTCGCTGCTGCAAACGCAGCGGGCGGCGCAGGTGATCGCGGACATGGTGGTGGGAGCGACGGGGGAGGCGGCGATCTTCATTCCCGGTCCCGAGCCCAGGGAGGCGGAGAATTTCACGACCGACGGCAACGCGATCGTGGCGGCGTTACGGCATCTCAAGCTCACCCCCTCGGGCAGCGACATTACGGCGCCGCTGCAGTTGGCGGCGATGCGGCTGCGCGACCGGCCGCGCGCCGATGCGCGGGCGATTCTGGTGATTACGCGGCAAAGCGCGAAGCGGGGGACGTTCGCGAGCGCGCTGCTCGAAGGGGCGATGGACGACGCGGCGCCGGTCTTCCGGGTGTACCCCGACGAGCCGAGCTCGCCGCCGCCGGAGGATCCGCTTTCGCCGGCCACGAACGGCACGGGCGTCGGCTCCAGCCGCGAGCCAATGCCGGTGCAGCCGGTGGGCGCGCACGGCCAGATGCCGCAGCAGCCGGCGCCGCTGCTGAATTTGGGCGCGATCGCCTCGACGCTGAGCACCGCGCTGCGCTCGAAGCAGTTCAGCTACGTGTACACCACCGGCGGGCTGGACTTGCACGCCGCGAACAACGGCGATTTCGACCGCAAGCTGTCGGAGGTCGGCAATCTGCTGCGCAGCACGTATCACCTCTACTACCGTCCCGATAACTTGACGGCAGGACCGGCGATACACGTGATCTCGGTACGGGTGGCGAAGAACACCGGGGTAGCGAAGACCAGCTATCGGCACACCTACGTGGGCATGCGCCAGCAATAAGGGGCGGCGCCGCCGCCCCGCGGCTAGGCGCCGGCGGCGGCGCGG
>JBOGKX010000214.1:0-29249 GCA_050746125.1 Terriglobales bacterium
GATCGGATACGTAGTTGTATACCTCCCGCCCCTCGCCGCCTGCGGCCTGCGACCCGCTCGCAACATTTATTGGCGCTTCGCTGCGCTTCGCTTCCCCGCTCGTGCGTCGTCGCCGTGGGCCGAGCGCGATCTCGGCGGCAGTTAAGTTGCTGGCGGGGCGATAAGCTTCGCAGGGCTTCGTTCTCCCACCCCAGCACGCCAACATCGCGTGCCGGGGTCCCCGGTTCGCAGCCTGCGGCCTGCGGCCCGCTCGCAACATTTATTGGCGCTTCGCTTCCCCGCTCGTGCGTCGTCGCCGTGGGCCGAGCGCGATCTCGGCGGCAGTTAAGTTGCTGGCGGGGCGATAAGCGTCGCAGGGCATCGTTCTCCCACCCCAGCACGCCAACATCGCGTGCCGGGGGCCCCGGTTCGGCTGCTCGGGGCGAAGCGGAGTTCCTGGGCAGCCATCTTTGCGAGCGCGTGCTCGCCGACGGCCTGGCGTGGTCTGGCTCGACAGCTTGCTCACCGGATGGCGGGAAAACGTGCCAGGCAGCGCCCACCCGCCGAACTTAAAGTGCAACTTTAACTTTTACTTGGACGGACCCCCCGGCCGTTGTCAGCAACCCAACCCTTACAGGCCCTGAACGGAGTTTCTGCCATGATTCGATTTGGAGTCCTCGGGTACGGCTACTGGGGACCGAACGTGGTCCGCAATTTGCGCAAGCTCGAGCGCTCGCAGGTGGCCGCCATCTGCGACAAGAGCGAGAAGGCGCGCCGCCGCGCGGCGCAGGACCACCCCGGCGTGCCGGTCGTGAGCGATCCGGCGGAGTTGATCGCCGCGCCCGACGTGGACGTGATCGCGGTCATCACCCCGGTGTGGAGTCACTTCGAGATGGCCCAGGCGGCGCTCGAAGCCGGCAAGCACGTCTTCGTCGAGAAGCCCTTCACCTCGACCACGGCGCAGGCCGAGCGGCTGATCGAGCTGGCCGCGCGCCGCCGGCTGAGCATCATGGTGGATCACACGTTTCTGTTCACCGGCGCGGTGCGCAAGATCCGCCAACTGGTGCAGGAGGGCACGCTCGGCAAGCTGTTGTACTACGACTCGACGCGGGTCAACCTCGGCCTCTTCCAGCACGACGTCAACGTGCTCTGGGATCTGGCGCCGCACGATCTGTCGATCATGAGCCACCTGATCGCCGCCAAGCCGCAGGCGGTGGTGGCCACCGGCGAGCACCATCTCAACGGCCACGCCGACGTGGCCTACATGACCGTCTATTTTCCCGACAACATCATCGCCCATATCAACGTCAATTGGCTCTCGCCGGTGAAGGTGCGCACCACCCTGATCGGCGGCGAAAAGAAGATGGTGGTCTGGAACGATCTCGAAGCCGACGAAAAGATCAAGGTCTACGACAAAGGCGTGCAGATGGGCAACGGGCAGGGCCTCTACGATCTGCTGGTCAGCTATCGCTCCGGCGACATGTGGGCTCCGAAGGTCGAACCGAACGAGGCGCTCTCGACCGAGCTCAACTACTTCTTCGATTGTCTCGAGCGCGGCGAGCAGCCGCACAACGACGGCGCCGCCGGGCTGGAAGTGGTGCGCATGCTCGAGGCCGCCGACCGCTCGCTGCACGAGCGCGGCCAGCTGGTCGAGCTGTAAGCGACGGCGCGCGGAGGCGCCTCCGATTTCCATGGAAACCTACTTAGCGATCGCGCCGGACGTGCGGCTGGGCGCCGGCGTCAAGCTCGCGAAATTCATCAACCTCTACGGCTGCTCGATCGGCGCGAACACGAAGATCGGCGCGTTCGTCGAGGTGCAAAAGAACGCCGCGATCGGCGCCAACTGCAAGATCTCCAGCCACACCTTCGTCTGCGAAGGCGTCACCATCGAGGATGGCGTCTTCGTGGGCCACGGGGTGACATTCATCAACGATCGTTATCCGCGCGCCACCACCGCCGGCGGCGCGCTGCAAACCGAGGCCGACTGGAAGGTCGAGCGCACGGTAGTCAAGGCCGGCGCCTCGATCGGCTCGGGCGCGACCATTCTCGCCAACGTCACCATCGGCGCCAACGCCATCGTCGGCGCCGGCAGCGTGGTCACCCGCAACGTGCCGGCCAACGCCATCGTGGCCGGCAACCCCGCCCAGGTGCTGCGCTATCTCGAGGCGGCGGGAGAAGGGCGCCAGACGTCGGCCGCCACGGCCGCGCACTCTTAGCGCCCGCCGCCGGAGGGAGCGCCGGCGATTCCGCTCACCGCCCCTGGTCCCCCAACCCCGTTCCTAAAGGTGAACCCATGAGCTTGCAACCACAAATTCCCTTTGTCGATCTGGTCGCTCCGCACGTCGAAATGGAGGCCGAGCTCCTCGACGTCACCCGCACCGTGCTAAGCAGCGCCGGCTTCATCGGCGGGCCACTGGTGGCGGGCTTCGAGCGCGACTTCGCCGCCTACTGCGATGTGGCGCACGCCATCGCGGTCAATAGCGGCACCGACGCCCTGCGCTTCGCGCTGCTGGCCGCCGGCGTGGCCGAGGGCCACATTGTGCTGACCGTCGCCAACACCTTCATTGCCACCACGGAAGCGATCACGCAGGCGGGCGCGCGGCCGGACTTCATCGAGATCGACGAGCGCACCTACAACATGGATCCGCGGCGGCTGCGCGAGTTCTTGGAGCGCGAGTGCGTCTTCGACACGCGCGTGCGCCGCACCATCCATCGCCGCACCAGCCGGCCGGTGACGGCGGTGATCCCGGTGCACCTGTTCGGCCAGTGCGCCGACATGGACGCCATCCTCGAGCAGGCCGAGCGCTTCAATCTGACCGTCATCGAGGATGCCTGCCAGGCGCACGGGGCCGAGTACTTTTCGAAGAACGAGAACCGCTGGCGGAAGGCGGGCTCGATGGGGCGTCTCGCCGCCTTCAGCTTTTATCCCGGCAAAAACCTGGGCGCTTGCGGCGAGGGCGGCGCCGTCACCACCCAGGACGAGGAGATGGCGCGGCGGGTGCGCATGCTGCGCGACCACGGGCAGGCCAAGAAGTACTACCACGACATCGAGGGGTATAACGGCCGGCTCGACGCCTTGCAGGCCGGCTATCTGGCCGCCAAGCTGCGCCGCCTGGAGGGCTGGAACCAGGCGCGCCGCGAGCACGCCGCGCGCTACCGCCAGCTGCTGGCGCCGCTGGGGCGGGCGGTGGTCCTGCCGCACGTGCCGGGCACCAGCCGGCCGGTCTTCCATCTCTATGTGGTGCGGGTGGGCAACCGCGAGGGCTTGCAAGAGCACCTGGCCGCCGCCGGCATCGGCACCGGGATTCACTACCCGATTCCCCTGCACTTGCAGAAGGCCTACATCGCGCTCGGCTACCGCAAGGGCGATCTTCCCATCACCGAGCTCGCCGCGCGCGAGATCGTCTCGCTGCCCATGTTTCCGCAGCTAACGGAGGCGCAACTGCGCCAGGTGGCCGACGCCGTCACCGAGTTCCTCGCGCCGCGCAAAGCGGTCGAGACCGAACTGCAGGAGGCCGCCGCCGCCCGCGGCTAGCCGCGCCGGCCGAGAGGCCGGAAATCCCGGTTGCACTGCCCATGCCCTTGCTTGCTTCCACAAACAACGCCGAGATCAGTTCGGCACCGAACTCGCCGCGCCCGCCACAACGGGAGAAGATTTGGATTGACCTTGACAACGCTCCCCATGTGCCGCTCTTCGCACCCATCATTCGCGAGCTGCGGGCGCGTGGACACGATGTGGTGGTCACGGCGGGCAAGAAGTCGCACGTAAGCGAGCTGCTCGCGCTGCACGGCGTGGAGGCGAAGCAGGTCGGGCGCAATTACGGCAAGAACAAGTTGTTCAAGGTCGGCGGCCTAGTCGTGCGCGCGCTGCGCATCTTGCCGCATATTCGCCGCGAGCGGCCGGTCCTGGCCGTCTCGCACGGCTCGCGCACGATGGGGCTGGTCTCGCGCCTCATCGGCCGGCCCTGGCTGGTGATGGAGGATTACGAGCATGCCAGCAAGGCGTTCATTTCTCCGCATCGCGCTTGGGTACTAGCGCCGGAGGTCATCGACACGGCTTCGTTGGGCGTATTGCCCGAGCGACGCCTCTCCTATCCCGGCATCAAGGAAGACGTGTACGTGCCGAACTTCAAGCCCGACGGCGCGATCCGCTCCCGGCTCGGCCTGGGCGAGGACGACATCGTGGTGGTGCTTCGTCCGCCGGCGACCGACGCGCACTACCACAACCCGGAAGCCGAGGTGCTGCTTCGCGAAGTCATGCGTTTCATTTTGGAGCGGAAAGACGCCCGCATCGTGCTGCTGCCGCGCAGCGCCGCGCAGGCCGAGGAGCTGCGGCGCGAGTGGAGCGAGGCCCTGGCCGCGAGCCGCGCCGTTATCCCCGATCACGTCGTGGACGGGCTCAACCTGATTTGGCACGCCGATTTAGTCGTCAGCGGCGGCGGCACGATGAACCGCGAAGCCGCGGCGCTGGGCATGCCGGTCTATAGCATCTTCCGCGGCACCATCGGCGCCGTGGACCGCTATCTTGCCGCCGCCGGACGCCTCGTGCTCATTGAATCGCCCGCGGAGGTGCGGGCCAAGATCCGCCTGGAGCGGCACGCGCGGCCGGCCAGTCCAGGGGTCAAGGCGGCGCCGGCGCTGGCCAGCATCGTGGGCGCGATCGAGCGCGTGGCCGCGATCGAAGCGGGGCGCTTGCCGAGGGGGAAGACGCGATGAGAGTCCTCGTGGTGGTCGGCGCCCGCCCCAACTTCATGAAGGCCGCCCCGCTGTTGCGCGCCCTCGCCCGCCGCGAGCGCGACGGCGCCGCGCCGCGCTTCGAGACGGTGCTGGTGCACACCGGCCAGCATTACGACCAGGCCATGTCGAGTCAGTTCTTCGCCGATCTCGAGATGCCGCGGCCGGATCACGATTTAGGGGTCGGCGGCGGATCGCACGCGGCGCAGACGGCGGAGATCATGCGTCGCTTCGAGCCGGTATTGGCCGCCGAGCGCCCGGATGCCGTGGTCGTCGTCGGCGATGTGAACTCGACGTTAGCGTGCGCCTTGGTGGCCGCCAAGAGCGCCGGCACCGC
Source organism: Terriglobales bacterium (assembly GCA_050746125.1). Classification (GTDB taxonomy): domain Bacteria; phylum Acidobacteriota; class Terriglobia; order Terriglobales; family SCQP01; genus JAJPKR01. Next base: position 5,051 of record JBOGKX010000214.1, read on the forward strand.
GAGCGCGGCGCGGCCGCTCATTGCCCATATCGAGGCCGGCCTGCGCTCGGGCGACCGCTCGATGCCGGAAGAAATCAACCGCATCCTGACCGACCAGCTGGCCGATCTACTTTTCGTCACCGAGCCGAGTGGCGTGGATCATTTGCGGCGCGAGGGACGGCCGCCGGCGGCGATCCACTTCGTCGGCAATACGATGATCGATTGCCTGCTGGCGCTGCGCGCCAAAGCGGCGGCCTCGCCGGTCCTCGGGCGCCTCGGCCTGCTCGACGAACTGGGCGCGCCGAAGCGCTACGCGCTGCTGACCTTGCATCGCCCCGCCAATGTGGACCGGCGCGAGCCTTTCGCGGAAATTCTGGCCGGCCTCGACGGACTGGCCGAGCGCATGCCGATCATCTTCCCCGTCCATCCGCGGACGCGCGGCCGGCTGGCGGAGTTTGGGCTGGACAGTGCGATGGAGCTCCCGCGGCTTACCGAGCCGCTCGGCTACCTGGACTTTCTGAGCCTCATGGAGCGCGCCGCGCTGGTGGTCACCGACTCTGGCGGCATCCAGGAGGAAACGACTTGCCTGGGCGTCCCCTGCGTGACGGTGCGCGACAACACCGAGCGGCCGGTGACGATCGAGAAGGGGACGAATTTGCTGGCCGGGACGAACGCGGCCGGCATCCGCGCCGCGATCCGCGAGCAGTTGGCGAGGCCCGCCGGCCGCCCGGCGGCACCCGAGAACTGGGACGGCCGGGCAGCGGAGCGCATTGTGGCCATTCTCGCGCAGGTTTTGGCGCGACAGCTGCCGCTCGGCGCTGCCGAGCCGGCTGCGATGGGCGTCTAACCATGCGCCACTTGCCACAAGTCATGGCCGCAGCGACGCCGGACGCCAGCGAGGAGGCGCTTGGCCGTTTGCTGGCCCATTGCCGCGCCGAGAACTGGGCGGGCTACGATCCCTACGACGCACTCAACAGCAACTGGCTGCGCGTCCTGCCCTTCCTCGACAGCCGGCTGCCGCGGCTTGCGCTCACCCAACTCTTGAAGCGCTCGCCGGTCAATCCGCGCCGCTGGCTGCTGATTCCCAAGCGGCAGAACGCGAAGGCTTTGGGGCTGTTTCTTGCCGCGCTGCTTAAATTGGAACGGGCCGGCGTGGCGGGCGCCGGCGAGGAAGTTGAATCGTTGTTCGATCGCATCCGGGCTCTGCGCTCGCCCGGCATGGAGCCGTGGTGCTGGGGGTACAGCTTTCCCTGGCAGACGCGCACGATCATCGTGCCGGCGGGCGCGCCGAACCTCGTCTGCACGGTGTTCGTGGCGGAGGCCCTGCTCGACTACTACGAGCAGAAACGCTTGCCGGAGGCCCTCGAGATGGCCGCCAGCGCCGCCACCTTCCTCCGCGGCCTCTATTGGGCGGAAGGCGGCAAGGCCGCCTTCGCCTATCCCCAACCCTCGGTGCATACGCCGGTTTACAACGCCAATTTAATCGCCGCCGCCTTCCTTGGCCGGGTAGCCCGGCACACCGGCGACGCCTCGCTTTTGGCGCCGGCGATGACCGCGGCCCGTTATTCCGCCGCCGCACAAATGACGGATGGCTCTTGGCACTATGGCGAGGGCGCGAAGCAGCGTTGGATCGACAACTTCCATACCGGCTTCAATCTTTGCGCCTTGCGTCAGCTCGGCGACGAGCTTCGCACCGACGAGTTCGCGGCCGCGCTGAGCCGCGGTTTCCAGTTCTATGTCGCTCGTTTCCTGCGCCCGGACGGCGCGGTGCGTTACTTTCATGACCGCGACTGGCCGGTCGACGCCCACTGCGTCGCGCAGAGCGTGTTGACGCTGGTGAAGCTTCGCGATCAACTGCCCGAGGGCGAAGCGCTCGAACGCGCCCGAGCCGTCATCGGCTGGGCGCTCGGGCGGCTGTGGGATCCGCGCGGCTATTTTTATTACCGCGCCGGCCGCCGGACGACCGTCCGCATCCCCTACATGCGCTGGTCCCAGAGCTGGATGCTGCTCGCGCTGACTGATTATGTCGTTGCCGCCTCGCGCCGACGCGACGACCAACGATCACTTCGATTGGCGATGTCGGGAGCCAGCGCGTGAATCTGCCGAGTTACGTCCTCATCACGCCCGCCCGCAACGAGGCGCAATTTATCGAGCTGACCATCCGTTCCGTGGTGGCGCAGAGCGCGCGCCCCCTGCGCTGGGTCGTCGTCAGCGACGGCTCGACGGACGGCACCGACGAAATCGTGCGCCGGTACGCGGCCCAGCACGACTGGATCGAGCTGGCGCGAATGCCCGCTCGCGCCGAGCGGCACTTCGCGGCCAAAGTACATGCATTCAACACGGGCCGCGCGCGCATGCAGGGTTTGGCCTATGAGCTGATCGGCTGCCTGGACGGCGACGCCTCTTTCGATGAGGGCTACTTCGCTTATTTGCTGGAAAAGTTCGCGAGCGACCCGCAGTTGGGACTGGCGGGAACGCCTTTCCAGGAAACCGATAAACCCGCCTACGACTACCGGTTCGTGAGCATCGAGCATGTTTCGGGCATATGCCAGCTCTTCCGCCGGCAGTGCTTCGAGCAAATCGGGGGCTATACGCCGGTGAGGGGTGGCGGCATCGATCACATCGCCGTGATCACGGCACGCATGAAGGGCTGGAAGACCCGCACCTTCACCGATAAAATCTGCCTGCACCATCGAAAGATCGGCACCGCACAGCGTGGCGTCCTAGCCGCGCGCTTCCAGGTAGGAGCGCAGGACTATGCGCTAGGCGGGCACCCGGCGTGGGAGCTATTTCGAGTGATCTACCAGGCCAGCAAGCGGCCCTTACTGTTCGGAGGGCTGGCGATCGGGGCGGGGTATCTGCTCTCCGCATGGCGGCGTGTCCCGCGGCCCGTCCCACCCGAATTCGTTGCCTTTCGGCGCGGCGAGCAGGTGGCGCGGCTCCGCCGTTTCCTGTTCAGCGCGGGCTCGCGCCGCCTGGCGAGGTCGAGCTCGGTATGAAGCCGGCGATCATGGAGCCCGGCCCCGCACCGCTTGCCTGTACCGTCGAGGTGGCGCGGAAGGGCGTGTGGGGAGTGGCGCCCGCACTGCAACTGGGAGCGGAGAGGGTGGTGCTGGAGGGCGGCTACCTGAAGCTGGCGAGCGTGCACGAAGAGGAATGGACGCCCGGCGAAGTGGAGCAGCCCGAGGCGTGGATCCGGGCTCTTCGCCACGAGCGCGTGGGCGGGGCTTACGCCGACATTTTTACCTTCAGTCAAAAACTGCCCGACACGGAAAGGAAGTTCGCATTCCCGGTCGAGTGGTCGAGCGTAGCGGCAATCTCGGGCGGCTACCGGGCTTGGTGGGACGGGCTGCCGCAAGAGGCGCGCAAGAATGTCCGCAGAGCGCAAAAGCGGGGCGTGACGCTTTGCGTAAAAGAAAAACTGGACGATGACCTGGTGCGCGGCATCATGGGCGTGAACAACGACTCGCCGTCGCGGCAAGGCCGGGAGTTCGCCCACTTTGGCAAATCCTTTGAGCAAGTGTGGAAAGATCAGTCGAGCTTTGTGGACCGCAGCGCATTCCTCTGCGCTTATCTCGGCGAGGAGCTGATCGGCTTCATCAAGCTGGTCCGCTGCGGGGCCAGCGCGGCAATCCTCCAGATTCTTCCCAAGGCGAGCCATCAGGACAAGCGGCCCGCCAACGCGCTGATCGCGCGAGCGGTTCAACTCTGCGACGAGGAACGCATCCCCTACCTCGTGTACGGGCTGCTGAACTATGGAAACAAACGGCAAGGATCGCTGCGCGAGTTCAAGCTGCGCAACGGTTTCCGGGAGATTCTGGTGCCGCGCTACTACGCGCCGCTCACCGCCAAGGGGGCGGTGGCGGTGAGGCTGGGACTGCATCGCGGCGCGATCGGCATCCTTCCCCCGCGGGCGATCTCAGTGGGCGTGGCGCTGCGGGCGCGATGGTACAATCTCAAGCAAAATTTTCGGCCGGTGTAGCTCAGAGGCAGAGCAGCCGATTTGTAATCGGAAGACGGGGCGTTCAAATCCCCCCGCCGGCTCCAATCTTTTTCATCCATTACCCGACGGACTAACCCTTGCCTGGAATTGTCGGCATCATCACTAAGCTGCCGCGGCCGCGCCCGGAGGCCGAACTCGCCGGCATGATCGCGGTCATGCTGCACGAGCCTTTCTACGTCAGCGGCACCTGGGCCTGCCCGGCGCAGGGCGTCTATGCCGGCTGGGTGGCGCGCGAAGGCAGCTTCGCCGCCCGGATGCCCCAACGGAATGAGCGCGGAGACATCACGCTCGTTTTCGCGGGCGAAGAGTTTTCCGATTCAGGGGTTCGCAGAGGCCCCCGGCAGCAGGGCCATGCGGTCGAAGCCGAGGGGCCGAACTATCTTGTCGACCGCTATGGGGAAGAGGCGGATTTCCCGAAGAGCCTCAATGGCAGATTCCATGGCGTGGTGGTGGACGAGGCGCGCGGGCGGAGTTTGCTGTTCAACGATCGCTATGGCCTGCAGCGTCTTTATATTTACGAGGCGCCGGACGCATTCTACTTTGCCGCCGAAGCCAAAGCCATCCTCGCCGTGCGCCCGGAACTCCGCGAGCTCGATGCGCGCGGGCTGGGCGAGTTCCTGGCCTGCGGCTGCGTGCTCGGCGACCGCACCTTGTTCCGCGGCATTCGCGCCTTGCCGCCGGCCTCAGCCTGGACGTTCCGCGATGGGAGGCTGGAGCGGTCGGCCGCCTACTTCGAGCCGCGAGAGTGGGAGGAGCAGGAGCCCGACGGCGCCGAAGAGTTCCATGAACGGCTGCGTGACGCGTTTGCCAGCGCGCTGCCCCGCTATTTCCGCGGCGGGGAGCGAATGGGCATATCCCTGACCGGCGGCCTGGATACGCGCATCCTCCTCGCCTGGGCGAAGGCCGCGCCCGGCACGCTGCCCTGCTACACCTTCGGCAGCATGTATCGTGAGAACCAAGACGTCAAGCTGGCGCGGAGGGTGGCACGGATTTGCGGCCAGCCGCACCAGGTGATCACCGACGGGCGCGAGTGCCTGGGCCACTTCGCGGATTTGGCGGAGCGCACCGTTTATCTCACCGACGGCTGCGTCGAGGTCAGCCGCGCCTGCGATCTCTATAATTTCGAGCGCGCGCGGCAGATCGCCCCGGCGCGGCTCTCGGGCCTCTTCGGAAGCGAAATCATCCGCCAGGCGGTGATGTTCAACCCGGTGCTGCCGCCGCCGGAGCTGTTTGCTCCCGAGGTCGTGGCGCAGGCGCGGGCGGCCGAGGAGACTTATGCGGCGGCGCGGCGCACCCACCCGGTCTCCTTCGTCGCCTTCCGACAATCGCCTTGGTATCTGTATGGCGGGCTGGCGCTCGAGCGGGCGCAGATGACGCTGCGCGCGCCTTTTTTGGATAATGCCGTCGTGCGCGCCATCTATCGCGCGCCGCGAGCCGGCGGGGAAGATTCGCGCATGCGTTTGATCCGAGAGGGCAACGCGGAGCTGGCGCGGCTGCGCACGGACTGCGGGATCGGAGCCCGCGGCGCGCGGGGCGCCTTGCAGCGCGCCTATCTCGAGTTCACGTTCAAGGCCGAATACGCTTACGACTACGGGATGCCGCAATGGGTGGCGCGCGCCGACCATGCGCTCGCGGCGCTGCACCTCGAGCGGCTGTGGCTGGGGCGGCACAAGGTCTTTCATTTCCGCATCTGGTACCGCACCTTTCTTGCTAATTACGTACGCGAGATCCTGCTCGACCCGGCCAGCTTGCAGCGCCCCTACTTAAGAGCGGCCGCCGTCGAGAAAATTGTCGGCCGGCATCTGCGCGGCACGCACAATTACACGACCGAGATCCACCGGCTGTTGTCGCTGGAGCTCGTTCATCGCTTGTTCGTGGATCACCGTCCCGCGCCCATCGCCGGCCCGCTGCCCGCAGTGGCAACGTCGCGCTAGGGGACCAGCTTGCAACCCTTGTACCGTGTCCGCCTACTCCGCCCTCCTCGTCTTTTGCGCCGGCGTCGCCGGCCTGTTCTATCTCGACCGCGACCCCGCGGCCAAGCCTTCGCGCGCGCTATGGCTCCCCGTCACTTGGTTTTTGATTATTGGCTCGCGCCCGGTATCGGTATGGCTAGGACTGAGCTCGGGACAACCGAACGCCCAGGATTATATGGAGGGCAGCCCCCTCGATGCCACCGTTTTCACGATATTGCTCGTCCTGGCTCTATTCGTGGCTTGGCGGCGGCGAAGCACGGTCAAGGTCATCCTCCGGAGGGCGTGGCCGGTCCCGCTCTATTTTGCTTTTTGCCTTTTGAGCGTCGCCTGGTCCGACTTTACCGACATCTCCCTCAAGCGCTGGATCAAAGCCCTTGGCGATCTGGTGATGGTGCTAGTCATCGTCAGCGATGGCGAGCCGCTAGCCGCCCTGCAGCGCTTCTTTTCCCGGACCGGCTTCCTCCTGCTTCCGTTCTCGGTCCTGCTGATCAAGTACTACGGGAATCTCGGCCGCAGTTATGACCGCTGGACGGGGATGGCCTTTAACACCGGCGTCACGACCAACAAGAACACTCTGGGAGCGGTGACCTGGCTGCTGGCGCTGGGCGCGCTTTGGCAGTTGCTGCTGCTGGTTCGCGATCGCCAACGCCATGGCCGCAAACGGCGCATCGTCGCGCAAGCGACGCTGGTTCTCTTTGGTTTTGCTCTCCTAGGGATGGCGCACTCGGCGACCTCGGGAGCGGTATTTGCCATTGGGTGCATCGTGGCGGCCCCGGCGTCTCTTTTCGCTTTCAAGAAGTCAGCGGCCGCCCACGCGCTGGTGATCGTTTTGCTCCTCTGCGGCGGCGCCGCTTTGTATTTTAGCGGCGAGGCTGGCGTGACCCAGGCCCTAGGGCGGCACGAGAACCTCACCGGGCGCACCGCAATCTGGGCCTATGTCATTCCCATGAACCCAAACTCGCTGCTCGGCGCGGGCTTTGAGAGCTTTTGGCTGGGGTCACGGCTGCAACGGGTCTGGGCGCACTTTCCGTCGCTGCACGTCAACGAGGCCCACGACGGTTATATCGAGGCCTATTTGGAGTTGGGGTGGATGGGGGTGGCGCTCATCGCACTGATCCTGCTCGTCGCCTATCGGCGCATCACCGCCGCCTGGTCCTACCGCCCGCGTGCCGCCGGCCTAATGCTCGGGTACCTGGTGGCGCTTGCGCTTTACAACATCAGCGAGGCCGGCTTTCGGCTGCTGAGCCCGACCTGGTTCTTTCTCCTGCTCGTGATCTGCACGGCTTCGCATATTCCGCGCGCGGCGGCGCCGGACAGCGCCGACGCCCAGCTCGCGGATGCCAAGGCGCAAACGCTGGCGGTTCCGGTTCTGCCCGGGGGCGCAGCGTGAGGCCGTTCGGTGCCGACGGCGTCTTTTGCGCCGGGGTGGATGGCGCCGTGCTGCGGCGCGCGGCGGTGCGGGGCGCGAGCGTCACCATCTTCGCGCAGGGGGCATCGCTGGTTGTCCAGATCACCGCCACCGTGGTTTTGGCGCGCCTGCTGTTGCCCGCCGACTTCGGCGTCGTGGCCATGGTTACGACCTTCAGCCTCTTGTTCGCCAGCTTCGGCCTCAATGGCTTCACCGAAGCGATCTTGCAGCGCGATCAGGTCACCCGCTTTCTCGCCAGCAATCTTTTTTGGATCAATCTGGGCGCCGGCACTCTATTGACGGGGACCTTCATTGCCTTGGCCCCCTGGATGGCGCGCTTCTATCACGACCCCGCCGTCACGAGAATCGCCCAAGCGGTGGCCGTAACCATTCTGTTGGGCAGCCTCGTGGTTTTGCACCAGTCGCTGCTGCAACGCGCCATGCGCTTCACCGCCGTGGGCGTGAACGGCATCGTGGCGCGGGCGGCGTCGGTGATCGTTTCGATTGCCTGCGCACTCGGCGGCTGGGGCTACTGGGCGCTGGTGGCCGGCCTGATCGCGCAGCCGCTGAGTCAGTGCCTCGGCGTGTGGTTGCTGTGCCGCTGGATCCCGAGTTGGCCGCGGCGCGAGCCGGGAACCGGAGCGGCGGTGAAGTTCGCGCTGAACGTCTATTCGCACTTCGGCTTCAACTACAGCGCTCGCAACACCGACAATCTGTTGGTCGGCTGGCAGTTCAACGCGCAAGCTCTCGGCTTCTATAAAAAGGCCTACGATCTCTTCGCGCTGCCGGTGGGCCAGTTGGTCTCGCCGCTGGGGGCGGTGGCGATCGCCACGCTCAGCCGCTTCAACCGCGACCGCGCCCAATACGAGCGCTATTTTCTGCGCGGCATCTCGGTACTGGCTTTGGTGGGCATGGGCGTGGGCGCGGACTTCACGCTCGTCGGCAAGGACCTGATCCGGTTTCTGCTGGGACCGGGTTGGGACGAGGCGGGGCGAATCTTCGCCTTCTTCGGCCCGGGCATCGGCGTCATGCTCCTTTACAACACCCACGGCTGGATCCACCTCTCGATTGGGCGGCCGGACCGCTGGTTCCGCTGGGGCGTTTTGGAGTTCCTGTTTACCGCGGGCCTATTCGTGCTTGCCTTGCCTTGGGGCCCCGAGGCGATCGCCTTGGCGTGGACCGTCTCGTTCTTCGCGCTCATGATTCCGGCGTTTTGGTACGCCGGCCGTCCAATCGGCTTCCGGGCGCGGCCCGTGATCGCGGCGGTGTGGCGGTATTTCGTGGCGTCCGCGGTCGCCGGCGAAGCCGCGTTCCTTCTGCTCGCCAAGCTCCAGTGGCTGTCGACGGCCGCGGGGGCGTTCGGGGCGCTGGCGCGAGTGCTGCTGGCAAGCCTGGTGTTCGGCGCCTTCTACGTGGTCATGGTGGGGGCGCTGCACGGCGGGTTCGCACCGTTTCGGCAACTGGGCCAGTTGTTGCGGGAACTGCTGCCGGCGCGCAGCGGGGATAGGCCCGCGCTCGTGAGGCCCGCGCTCGCGGGGCACGCGGTCGCCGAGGCGCGCGTCAGTTCCGATCGTTGAGCACCCCCATGTCTTCCGCCGCCGCCATAGAAGCCACCGATGCCGCTCGCCGAGCGCCGGGCCCGTGCCCGCCGGTAGCACTGCTGACGGCGGGTATCGACAAGCCCTATACCTTCGGACTGGCGATGGCGCTGGCCGATGCGGGGGCCCATCTCGATCTTCTCGGCAGCCCTCAGGTTGATTGCCCGGAGTATCACGAGTCGCCGAACATCCGGTTCCTCAACCTACGCCGCGACCAGGCGCCGCGCGCCGGCGCACTCGCGAAGCTGCGGCGCATTTTGGACTACTATGTCCGCCTGTTGGGCTACGCGGCCAGAGCCAAGCCGCGGATTTTCCATGTTCTTTGGAACAACCGGTTCGACGGGTTCGATCGCACGCTGTTGATGCTTTACTACAAGGCGCTGGGGAAGAAAATCGTCCTCACCGCTCATAACGTCAACGAACGCGAGCGCGACTGCCGCGATTCGGCTTGGAACCGGCTGACGCTCGGCTGCCAGTACCGCCTGGCGGACCGCATCTTCGTCCACACCGAAGGCATGAAGCGCAAGCTTTGCCGCCGGTTCGCCGTGAGCGAGAATGCCGTGCGGGTAATCCCCTTCGGCATCAACAATGCCGTGCCGGAGACGGACTTGACCCGCGAGCGTGCGCGCGCGCAGTTCGGACTGGCGGCGCAGGAGCGGGCGATCCTATTCTTCGGCAACATCCGCCCCTACAAGGGACTGGACCTGCTGGTCGAGGCCTTCAGCAAGCTGGCGGGCCAAGATGCTCGCTACCGCTTGATTATCGCCGGCGCCCGCAAGCAAGGCAGCGACGCTTATCTCGATCAAATCCTCGCGCGGATCCAGGGGGCAGGCTTGGCCGGCCGCGCGATCTTGCGGCTGGAGCATGTTCCGGACGAAGAGACCGAGATCTACTTCAAGGCCGCCGACGTGCTGGCGCTGCCCTATCGCGACATTTCCTGGAGCGGCGTGCTGATCTTGGGCTATGCCTTCGGGCTGCCCGCGGTCGCCACCGACGTCGGCACGCTGAGCGAGGAAATCGTCCGCGGCGAAACCGGATTCGTTTGTCGGCCGCATGATCCCGAAGCTTTCGCCGCCGCGCTCGCCGCTTACTTCGGCGACACGCTCTTCGCCGAGCTGGGCGCGCGCCGCGAGCGAATTCGTTCCTGGGCGCGGACGCGCTACGACTGGAACGTCATCGCGCGCATGATGGCGCAGGAGTACGCGGCGCTGGCCGGCCCCTGAAGTTCATGGGCCAGATCGTACTCCCCGCCGCTCGCCTGGCCCGGCGGAGGCGCTGGGACAGAATGCTGTGGCGCGCCAGCCGGCCAGCGCGCCAGAGGGAGATGGGCCTGGCGCCCGCGGGGCTCGATGGGGGCTTCGGGCCCGCTATTGAACGGCCGCCGTCAGGTTGGAGGGCGGCGCAGGCGGCTGACCGTAGCATCTGCCGGCGTCAAAAAGCAGCACGCCACTCGATCCATAGGCGCTGTCGGTTGCCGTGTTCTTGAAGCAGAGGCCGGCGGGAATGTCGTAGGCATGGCCGCCAGGACCCGGCCCGCCGGTCACGTCGGGACCAATGGCCGGCCAGGGCGGCGTGCCAAAAGGCGTGATCCAGAAGGCCGGCTTCGTCGTCACGAAGAACGAAGGGGGCAGCGCTTGGCTGGACGGCACGGGGTTGGCCAGAAAACTCAGCAGGCTCGGAACCTCGGCCAAATTAGCCTGGACAGCTCCCGTCACCACATCGTAGTTATCCCAGCGAAAGAGCGACTGGGCGCCGAGGAGGTCGGGAAGGAACGAAACGCCGGTCGGCTGCCAGCCGACGTTGTAAACTTCGGCCGCCGACTGATTGGGACCGCTAGGCGGCATATCCGCATATATGGTGGAGTAGGCGGGATCGCCGAGCACATTGCCGACGACATTGAAGAAACGGCTGAACGATTTGATCACGAGCGCAATGGTGTCGTTCGATTTGTTCGGCTCGAAGCCGGTGAGCTGATTGCGAAAAAGGGTGACCAGGTCGTGCGTGCCATGAATATCGTCGGCGTTAAAGCCAGCACCGACGTTCTCTTCGAAGAGATCCAAGGCAATGCCCGCCGAGTGCAGCCAGTAGGCTTGCATCATCCAATTAGGGGATTGGGCGAAGTAATCGTCCGTCGAAAAGTTGTAGGCCGATACGGTGCCCACAGAGGACCCATTGATCGTGATCGGCGACACGATGTGCTGGAACATGTTGTTTTCAATGAGGTCATCCGATTCCAGGGCGCCTTCCACGCCATAGCTCTGGGTCGCGGCGCTCTTGGTGCCATAAAAATAGGAGTTCGCGACGGTGATGTGCGCCGCCTGGCTCAGCAAGACGTGGGCGACACCGGTGTCAACGTCGCGAATGCCGCTGATCCAGTCGCCATAGCCGTTGTGAATGGTGATTCCATAGGACGCCGAGCTCGAGCTGTCATCCATGGAAAGGTTTTCGATGCCATCCCCGGTCGCGGCGGGCGTCGACCACCAAGCCTGGGGACTCTGGGAGGAGCGCCAGTTGGGCATATAGATGCCCGGCGAGATGGTCACGGTGCTTCCGCTGACGGCGGTGGCCAACACCACCTGAGCTTGGGCGCGCCCCGAACGGTATTCGCCCGAGCTGACTTCGTCCGAGCAAACGCCCTGGACATCGCACACCCAAATTCCGCCCGTGTCGATGTTCGAATCGTTTAATTGATCCAAGATCAGTTCGGTTTGGCCGGGCACGATTCCCGAGGTGTTGTCGAGCGTGATTTGCGTCGTGCCCGCCGCGTAGCCCGCGGTCCAATTGGCAATGGTCGCGCCATTGCCGACCCAGGTGTTGGTGCCACTGCGAATACAGATATCCGCAGTCAGGCCGTCGCAACCGGTCGCCCCAGAGAAGTGCAGAAACGTCTGGCTGGCGCCGGCGCCGCGCAGCGTGACGTTGCCGTGATTCGCGAAGTCGATGCCGCCGGACAGGAAATAGTCGCCCGGCTCCAGGTACACCACCTGCCCGGCCGGGCAGTTGGCGATGGCGCCATTGATGTCGGCGGGCGAGGCGGGCGCGGACGAACTCCCCTCGGGCGAGATCGTCGCGCAGATGGTGGAGCGCAGGGGAATGCCGCCGGGCACGCCGGCTTGCGACCAGTCAATGGCGCGGCTGGGGGCGATGATGCCGGACCAGGTTGCCGAGCTCTGGGCCGCGGCCCGGTTGGCGAACAAGATTAAGAACGAGAAGCTGACGAGCAGACCACTCAGTACAATTGCGATGCGTCTCAAAAATCCTCCCACTCTCGGGTCGAGATCAAATTTCGTCTCGGCCGTCCTTGGCGGACGGCCCTTGCTTCAAGCACGAGCGGCGCTGCCGGGCCGCAAGCCCGGGTCAACTTGCTGGGCGCGAGTGGGGCGCAACCACGTAGCCGCCACTCTACCAGCACTCGTCTGTCTCCGTAAAGATCTTCCCACTAGAGAAAATGCTTCACTACTGTCCACGCGAGCGGTTTTGGAAGGGTCAGTACGGCGCTAACAGTTAGTCCCGCAGTCGACAGCATGGCTGCGAGGCCAGGTGGCCGCGACCGACGACCCAACGGACAAAGGCGGCGAAAGGCGATGAGCAAAGTTCCGAAGCGCCTGCTTTTCTTGGCTGTGAGCGGTCCGTGGGCGGCGCTCGCCGCCCTCGCCCGCGCGCTGCGCCGGCTCGCGGGGGTGCGGGGCGCGCCCCAGGTGGTGCTTTACTACCATGCCGTCGCCGCCGCCGAGCGGCCGCGCTTTGCCCGCCAGATGGATGCGCTGCGGCGCCGGGCGCGGCCGGTGGCCCCCGAGCGCCTGGGCACGGCAGGCTCACGGCGCCAGGCGCTGGTCACCTTCGACGACGGGCTGCGCAGCGTTTTGACTAACGCTCTGCCAGAGCTGGCGGCGCGCAACATTCCCTGCGTCATCTTCGTGGTCGCCGGCGCCCTGGGCAAGACACCCGCGTGGGGAAGCTACCGGCAGACCGACCCCGCAACCGCCGCTGCCGACGCCGTAGCCAGCGCGGGCGAGCTGCGCGCCGCGCTCGGCCCGCTGGTGACCATCGGCTCGCACACCGTGACCCATGCGCGGCTTACCGCGATCGCCGCTCAGTCAGCCCAAATGGAAATTTTTAGCTCGCGCGCCCGGCTGGAAACGGCGCTCGGCAGACCGGTAACGTTGCTAAGCTTCCCCTACGGGGCAGCGAGCGACGCCGTGATCGCTTGGTGCCGGGAAGCGGGTTACGAGCGCCTATTTGCGACCGCAGCCAGCGCGGTTGGCGAGAGCACGCTGGTGATTCGGCGCGTGCGCGTCGATCCCGGCGACTGGCTCTGGGAGTTTTACCTTAAATTGTGGGGCGGATATGACTGGCTTCCGCTGGCGCTGCGCTGCAAACGCCGCCTCGCCGCGGCGGCGGGTTTGCGCCGCCAACCGACGCCCCGGGCGGTTTCGGCCGAGACTGATTTCTAAAACGCGACGTCGGCTCGGCCAGTTGGGCATTTAAGAGACGGAGGAGATCATCGCCATGTGTGACGTAGCGATATTCGGCGCGGGGCCGTACGGGCTGTCGGCGGCGGCGCACCTGAGCACGCTCGCGGGGCTCGAGGTGCGCATCTTCGGCGAGCCCATGTCGTTTTGGCAGACGCAGATGCCGCGCGGCATGTATTTGCGCTCCAACTGGCCCGCCACCCACATTGCCGCGCCCGCCGAGGCGGGCGATACCCTCGGGCTAGCCGCCTTCGGCCGCGAGGAGGGCCGGCCGGTGCCCTATCCGGCGCCGCTCGAGCAGTTCGTCCGCTACGGACTCTGGTATCAGCGCCGCGCCGTGCCTCAGGTCGAACGGCGCAGCGTGCGGCGGCTGGAAGGCGTGAATGGCCATTTCCGGCTCCAGCTCGAGGGCGGGGAAACGGTCGAGCCGCGCCGCGTCATCGTCGCCGCTGGGATTGGCGCCTTCGCCCGCCGTCCGCCGCAATTCGATCACCTGCCGGAGGAGCTAGTCTCGCACACGGCCGAGCACCAAGACCTGGCGCGCTTTGCCGGCCGCAGCATTCTCGTCGTCGGCAGCGGACAGAGCGCGCTCGAGTCGGCCGCCTTGCTGCACGAGAACGGGGCCGAGGTCGAGATCATTGGGCGAGCGCACAACATTAATTGGCTCCAGGGCTTTCTGTCCTACACCCTGCACCATCGCATGGGCGCGCTCGTCAAGCAGGCGCTCTATGCGCCCACCGACGTCGGTCCGGCGGGCCTAAGCCAACTTCTGGCGCGCCCGGCGCTCTTCAACCTGCTGCCGCGCGGCACGCGCGACCGGCTCTGGAAACGGGCGGTGCGGCCGGCGGGCGCGCGCTGGCTGCTGGCCCGGCTGCAGGGAGTGCCCATCCTGCTGGGACGCAACGTGACGGAAGCCGCCGAGCGAGGGGGCAAGGTGCGCGCGCGGCTGGATGACGGCAGCGAGCGCGTCGTCGATCACCTCTTGCTGGGCACCGGCTATGGCGTTGATATCGCGCGCTACGGATTCTGGGCTCCCGAGTTGCTCGCGCGCATCGAACACGTCCGCGGCTATCCCACGCTCGGCCCGGGGCTCGAAACCTCGGTGCCCGGACTGCATATCGTAGGGGCGCCGGCGGCGCGCAGCTTCGGCCCGATCATGCAATTCGTCTCGGGCACCCGCTACGCCTCGCCCGCGCTGCTGCGTTTCATCGCCCGCCATCACGTGCGCGCGCAGGTGCGGGTGGCCGCCGCCGTATGAGCACGGCGGCGACGCTCGACGACCGGGGGATGGCACCGCCGACCGCGGCCGGGACGGTCGGGGCGGTGGTCATCGGCGGCGATTACCAGGGCTTGGGCATCGCCCGCAGCCTGGGCCGGCGTGGCGTGCCCGTCTGCCTGGTGGACGACGAACGCTCCATCGCCCGCTTTTCGCGCCATGCCCGCTTTTCCGAGTTCGTCCCCAGCCTGCGCGAGGAACGCGCCGCGGTCGAAACGCTCCTCGCGGTCGGCCGCCGCTGCGGCCTGCGCGGATGGGTGCTCTATCCCACTCGCGATGAGACCGTCGCCGCCCTGTCCCGCTATCGGGCCGAGTTAGCGGAGTTCTTTCAGGTGCCGACCCCCGCGTGGGATTCGGTGCAGTGGATTTGGGACAAGCGCAACACCTATTGCAAAGCCCGCGAGCTCGGCCTCGCGACGCCGACGACTTGGTACATCCGGCACGCCGAGGAGCTCGAGGCGATCGACGCCGATCCCCCCTACGTCATCAAGCCCGCCATCAAAGAGCACTTCTTCTATGCCACCAAGGCCAAAGCCTGGCGGGCCAACTCGCGCGCGGAACTACGCGCCATGTTCGCCCGCGCCGCCGCCCAGGTGGGCGACGGCGAGGTCATGGTGCAAGACCTGATCCCCGGCGATGGCGGCCAGCAGTTTGCCTACTGCGCGCTTTACAAGAACGGCCGCGCCCTGGCCAGCATGACGGTGCGGCGCACGCGCCAGCATCCCGTGGAGTTCGGCCGCGCCAGCACGTATGTCGAGACCGTCGAGGCGCCGGAGATCGAAGATCTTTCGCAGCGTTTCCTGAGCGGCATCGCCTATTACGGACTGGTCGAGCTCGAGTACAAACTCGATCCGCGGGACCATCGCTATAAGTTGCTCGACGTCAATGGCCGGACCTGGGGCTACCACACGCTGGGAGCGGCGGCGGGCGTGGATTTCCCCTATCTGCTCTACGCGGACCTAGCCGGTCTGCCGGTAGATGCACAACGGGCCAAGGCCGGAGTGCGCTGGATTCGCCTGGTCACCGATCTGCCCGTTGGCTTCCAAGAGATCTGGCGGGGCCGCATGCGCTGGCGCGACTACTGGGCTAGCGTGCGGCGGGCGGATGTCGAGGCGGTATTCAGCGCCGCCGATCCCCTGCCCGGGCTGGCGGAGCTGGCGCTCTTGCCGTATCTGTTCGTCAAGCGCGGTTTCTGAGCCGTTATCTCAACGATATGATGCCTGCGATCCAAATCGAGCGCGAAGCCGCCGTCAAGGTGACGAGGCTGAATCCACTGCGCGATCCGCGTTGGCGCGACCTGCTCACGCGCCATCCCGACGCCAGCGTCTTTCACACCCCCGAATGGCTGGAGACGCTGCACCGCACCTATGGCTATAAGCCGGTGGCCTACACTACCGCTCCCGCCGGCGCGCCGCTCGGCGATGGCTTGGTCTGCTGCCACGTGCGCAGTTGGATTACCGGCCACCGCCTGGTCTCGGTGCCATTCTCCGATCATTGCCAGCCGTTGCTGGGTTCCCCGGCGGCTTGGGATGCGATTCTGACGGCGGCCGTCGGCGATAAGGGCCAGTTCCTTGAAGTTCGCCCGCTCCGGCCGGGCGTGGCCGCGCCGCCGCGCGGCGTCTGGGATCCAGTGCGGTGCTACGTCCATCACACCGTGGATCTGTCGCCGCCGCCGGAAGCGCTGCTGCGCAGCTTCGACGAGAGTTGCGTGCGCCGCCGCGTCCGGCGCGCCCAACGCGCCCAGCTCGACATCCGCGCCGGGCGTTCGCCCGAGCTCATCCAGGCGTTCTTCGCGCTGCATGCCGCAACCCGCCGCCGCCACGGCTTGCCGCCACAGCCCCTGCGTTGGTTCGCCAACCTCGCCGCCTGCTGCGGCAAGCAACTTTGCTACTACGTGGCCTTTTACCAGGGCCGCCCCATCGCCGCCATCGTCACCTTGCTGTTCCGGCAGACGTTAACTTATAAATACGGCGCCTCCGACGCCGCCTTCCATCAACTCGGCGCCATGCCCTTTTTGCTCTGGCAGGCAATTCAGGAAGGCAAGCGGCAGGGCGCGACTTGTCTCGATCTCGGCCGCTCCGAAGCCGACAATCCCGGTCTCCTTCGCTTCAAAGATAACTGGAACGGGCGGAGGCAACAGTTGATCTATTATCGCTTCCCGGAAAAGGGCGAATCGATGTGGGCATCGGCCTGGGCCAAAGGGGCCACATCGATATTACTGAAGACACTGCCGGTATTTTTGCTGGCGGCCATCGGTGATTTGGCTTACCGTCACTTTGGCTAAGCCAGCCTATGACCCGCGCCGGAAAATTATCGGCGCAAGGGTGCAATGGACTGCATAATCGCGCGGCGTTCCGTTGTTGGCGCGCAACTAAACCGGTCCTTAACAACAGAACGACACCAGACGAAAGTGGCATGATGATTGCGCGGAAAGGGAACAGGAGATAGGTCCATGAGCACGCTTTTGCAGGATCATTTTCGCTGTCCGGAGGGATTCGATGGGATATTGCATCCTGACTTGTCCCATGCCCATACGGGTTTTTTCCGGCTGGGCCCGGACTCGCTGGGGTTCGGACGCGTGGCGCAGGTGAAGACGGCCAGCCGGCCGGACTACGCGCAGGACGACGCTCTCCATCACGTCGCGTTTGGGCCGGAAGGCTGCCGGCTGCCGTTCAATCCGGACGAGGTCGTGGACAATTTAAGGCTGGAGCGCTATCCGGGTGTCGGTCACGCCGCCGGCGCCGGTTCCCTGCCGCGGCGGCTGGCGGAATCCGTGTACTACACTTTGCGGCCGCTGCTCGGGGTAGCCGTCCGCAAGCATCTGCAACGCTCGGTGGTGCTCAAGTCCAGCGGCAAGCAGCAGTTTCCCGCCTGGCATACGGATACGACCGTGGAGCGCATCCTCGATGGCCTGCTCCTGATTGCCATGCGCGCCCGCGGCGTGAAGCGGGTGCCTTTTATTTGGTATTGGCCCGACGGTTATCGTTATGTGGTGGCGATGACCCACGACGTCGAGAGCCTGGCCGGCCGAGACTTCACGGAATCGTTGATGGATCTCGACGACCGCTTTGGATTGAAGGCGGCGTTCGAGATCATTCCCGAGCGGCGCTATCAAATTCCGGAATCGTGGCTGGCCTCGATCCGGCAGCGGGGCTTCGAGATCAACGTCCACGATCTGAATCACGACGGCCGTCTGTTCAGCAATCACCGCGAGTTTTTGCGGCGCGTCGAGAAGATCAACGCCTATGGCCGGGAATGGGGCGCGCGCGGCTTCCGCTCCGCCGTCCTCTATCGCAATCTAAGCTGGTTTGACGCCTTGCAGTTCGATTACGACATGTCGCTGCCGACGGGAGCGCACTATCACCCGCAGCGGGGCGGCTGCTGCACGGTCCGCCCCTATTTCATCGGCAATCTGGTCGAACTGCCCGGGTCGGGGATCCAAGACTACATCCTGTTCCACATCCTAGGCGATTATTCGACCACGATCTGGGAAGAGCAGATCGAGGCCGTCGCCGCCGCCCACGGCGTGCTTTGCTTCTCCGTCCATCCCGATTACGTGATGGAGCGGCGCGCTTGCGACGTATATACGGCGCTGCTCGAAAAAGTGGCCGCGGCGCGGCAAGCCGGCGATCTTTGGACGCCACTGCCGCGCGATCTCTGCGCCTGGTGGCGGCTGCGCAACGCCATGCACCTCGTGGCCGACGGCGAGAATTGGCGCATCGAGGGCGAGGGCGCCGAGCGCGCCCACGTCGCCTATGCCGAGGATTGCGATGGCGAGCTCCGCTACGTCATCCCCGCCCGCGATGCGAATTTGGCGCATTCGGCCAGCCGGGGGGCCTGATGAATTCCGCCACCGCTTCCGGTCCGAAAAAAGAGCCGGCGCGCAGGCCCGAGGCGGAGGGGCGCTCGGAGGCGGAGATTGCCGCGCGTCTTGCGGCCATCTGGCGCGATCTTCTCTCCGTGGAGGCGCTCGACCATGGCGACAACTATTTCGATCTGGGCGGCGATTCGTCCTTGGCCGTGCAGCTCTTCGTCCAGATCGAGCGCGCCTTTGGCGTCAAGCTGCCGCTTGCCAGCCTCTTCGATGCCCCCACGGTGCGCGAGCTGGCGGCGCTGATTCATGGGCACGCGCCGTCCAATGCTTGGTCGCCGCTGGTGGCGCTCCAGACGGGCGGCGACCGTCCGCCTCTGTTCTTGATACATGGCGCCGGCGGCAACGTCTTGATTTATCGCGAACTCGCCTTGCGCCTGGGTTCCGACCAGCCGATCTATGGATTGCAGTCCCAGGGCCTCGATGGCGCCCGCCCGCCCCTGGCGACGGTCGAAGCAATGGCCAGCCTCTATATAAAGGAGATGCAACGCGCGCAGCGGCATGGGCCCTACTATTTCGGCGGCTATTGCGGCGGCGGTACGGTCGCGTACGAGTGTGCGCAACAACTACGGGCGGCGGGTGAGCCGGTGGCGCTGCTGGCCCTGTTCGACACCAGCAACTGGTGCCTGATGCGTCCCGAGTCGGTTTGGGACCGCCTGGTTCACGCCGGCGAACAAATCGGTTTCCATACCGCCAACTTAATTCGACTCGATTCCGCCGGGCGCCATCGATTTCTCAGGGCCAAGATTCGCGACCTGCGGCAGCGGTTGCCGGTCTGGTGGGGCCGCCTGACCGCCGCGGCAAGGCGCGGCGCCAACTCCCAGGCGCAGGCCATGGCCGACGTTTGGCGCGCGAACGACCGGGCCGGGCTCTGCTACATCCCGCTGCCATACCCCGGCGTCGTCACCGACTTTCGCCCCGCCCGCCAGTATCGGCTGGTCAACCAGCCGGGCCTCAAATGGGACACACTGGCCGGCGGCGGCCAAATAGTCGTCACGTTGCCGGTCGATCCCGCCGGCATGCTGGTCGAGCCCTTCGTGGCGCATCTGGCCCAAGCGCTTCGTGAGGCCATGGACCGCGCCATCCGAGCGCAGGCGCGCGCGGCAAACAGTGCCGCGGCGGCGGTGTAATATGTGCGGCGTCATCGGCATCTTCTCCTTTACCGGGCCCGTCGACTCCCAAGCCCTCGGCCGCGCCACGCGCAGCCTCGCCCACCGCGGTCCCGACGGCCAGCGGCAATGGATCTCCGCCGATGGCCGCGCCGGCTTGGGACACGCCCGCCTCAGCATCATTGACCTGACCACGGGCGATCAGCCCATCGCCAATGAAGACGAGAATTTGCGCGTCGTGGTGAACGGCGAGCTGTATGGCTACGAGGCGCAGCGCCGCGAACTCGAGGCCGCCGGCCATCGCCTGCGCACCAAATCCGATAGCGAAATTGTCCTCCACTATTACGAGGATCTCGGCAGTGATTGTCTGGCGCGGCTGCGGGGCGAGTTCGCGATCGTGCTCTGGGACGGCCGGCAAGAACGCGTCTTCGCCGCCCGCGACCGCTTCGGCATCAAACCGCTCTTTTACGCCGAGCATGCCGGCAAGCTCTACCTGGCCTCGGAGGTCAAGGCTCTGCTCGCCGCGGGCGTTCCGGCCCGCTGGGATGGCGCCACCGTCTACGATGCGCTGCTATTCGGCCCTTCGGCGGGGCGCTCGCTGTTTGCCGGCATCCGCCCGGTTCCGCCCGGACATTACCTCGTCGCCGATGCCCGCGGCGTCACGTTGCAGCGCTACTGGGACTTCGACTACCCGGACGCGCCCATCGCGCCGCGCGACGATGCCGCCTGGGCCGAGGAGTTTCGCGGCGCACTCGAGGAAGCGGTGCGCCTCCGCCTGCGCGCCGACGTGCCCGTGGGCTGCTACTTGAGCGGCGGGATCGATTCATGCGCCATCCTGGCCCTGGCCGCCCGCCATCATCCCGCGCCGGTGCGCGCCTTCACGCTTTCCTTCGACCGGCCCGAATACGACGAGCGCCAGCCGGCGGAGCGCATGGCGGCGCGCGCCGGCGCGCAGTTCGAGGCCGTGCCGGTGCGTCAGGACGAGATCGCCGAGAACGCCGCCGCCGCCATCGCCCAGGCGGAGACGTTGTTCGCCAATGCCCATGGCGTCGCCAAGTTCCTGCTGAGCCGGGCCGTGCGCCAGGCCGGCTACAAGGTCGTCCTGACCGGGGAAGGCTCGGATGAAATCCTCGGCGGTTACATGCATTTTCGTCAAGACCTTTGCCCCAACGGCAACGCCGCCGCCAGCGGCGCGCAGTACAACGGCGCCGCCGCGGCGCTCGATCACGTGCGCGGGCGATTGGGCTTCGTGCCCGGCTGGATGCGCATCTCCGCCGTGCAGAACCACCGCCTGCGGGCGCTGTTGGCCGCGGACTTCCGCGAGCAATTTCGCAGCCGGGAGACCGACTGGCTGGACGAGATGGATATCGCCGGCCAGCTCGCGGGCCGCGAGCCGCTCCACCAGTCGCTCTATCTATGGGCAAAGACGAGGCTTCCCAACTACTTGCTGGCCGTGCTCGGCGATCGCATGGAGATGGCACACTCGATCGAGGGCCGCGTCCCCTTCCTCGATCACCATGTCGTCGAAGTCACGCGCCGCCAGCCGGCGGCGCAAAAAATTCGCGGCGCGGTGCACAAATTCGTGCTGCGCCAGGCGATGCAAGGCTTGGTTACGGACGAAGTCATCCGCCACCCCAAGCAGGCTTTCTTGAGCCCTCCGGTGCTGCTCGCCGCGGATCGGCGGCTGGGCGAGTTCATCGGCGATACGCTCTCCGGACCGGCGCTCAAAGACCTCGCCTTTTTCGACACCAAGAAAGTCCAGGCCTTTGTCAGCGAGGTGCAGGGCGGAGATGAAACCGCGCGCGCCGCGAACGATACCGCTCTGCTCACGGTCATGAGCGCCTGCGTGCTGCAACAGCGATATCAGTTGACCGCCTGAGCCCCGGCGCGCGGTTGAGATTGCCCTAGAGTCCAACGATGAACGAACAAGCCAAGGCGAGCGGCCCCCATCCGGAAGCGGCGCCCGGCAAGCGCCTGAAGCCGGAAACCGTCGCCATTCACGCCGGCTACGAATCCGACCCGGCGACCAAAGCCGTGGCCGTGCCGATCTATCAGACGGTCGCCTACGAATTCGACAATGCCGCGCACGGCGCCGCGCTGTTCAACAACGAAGTCGAAGGCAATATCTACAGCCGCCTCGGCAACCCCACCAATGCCGTGCTCGAAAAGCGCATCGCGGCGCTCGAAGGGGGCGTCGCGGCGCTGGCGGTGAGTTCCGGCATGACGGCCGTGTATTACGCGCTCGCCAATCTGGCCGAGACCGGAGAGAATTTCGTCTCGCTGGTCCAGCTCTACGGCCGCACCCACACGCTCTTCGCGTACGTCTTTCCACGGCAAGGCGTCGAAGTGCGGTTGGCCGCCGATGAGGAGCAAGTCGAGCGGCTGATTGACGGGAAAACCAGAGCCATCTTTTGCGAGAGCGTCGGCAATCCCGCCGGCAACGTCGCCGATATCGCCGAGCTGGCCGAGATCGCGCACCGCCATGGCGTGCCGCTGGTCGTGGACAACACCATCGCCACGCCCATTCTCTTGCGTCCGATCGAATTCGGCGCCGATATCGTGGTGCATGCGGCGACCAAATTCCTATGCGGACACGGGACCACGCTCGGCGGCTTGATCGTCGATAGCGGTCGCTTCTCCTGGCGCAATCATCGGGACCGTTTTCCGCGGTTCAGCCGCCCGGAACCGGCCTATCACGATGTCGTCTACACCGAGCGTTTCGGCGAGGCCGCCTACCTCGCCCGCTGCCGAACCCTGGGCATGGGCAACACCGGCGCGGTCTTGGCCCCCTTCAACGCGTTTTTGATTTTGCAGGGCATCGAGACTTTGGCCTTGCGAGTCGAGCGGCACGTGGAAAATGCCCGCCGGGTCGCCGTCTTTTTGCGCCAGCACGATGGCGTCGCCTGGGTCAACTACGCCGGATTTCCCGACAGTCCGCTTTATCCGATGGCGCGCAAATATCTCGGCGACCGCTGCGTCTCGTTGCTTACCTTCGGAGTGAAGGGCGGCTTCGAAGCCGGCATTGGCTGCTTCGACGCCCTCAAGCTGTTCATGCGCATGGTGAACCTGGGCGATGCCAAGTCGCTCGCCTGCCATCCCGCTTCGACCACCCATCGACAGCTCACACCAGAAGAGCAGGCGAAGGCGGGCGTGACGCCGGAGATGCTGCGCCTCAGCATCGGCATCGAGCACATCGACGACATCCTCGACGATCTCGACCAGGCCCTGGCCGCCGCGGCGGTGGCGGAGCCGAGCTCCACGGCGGCGGCCACGGCGGCCCGAGACTAAAGGAGGCGAAATGCTGCTTGTCGAGAAGAGCACAAGCGAGAGCCGGCCGCTCAGGCGGACGCCGGTCTCAGCCCGCGCCGGCGGTGGCGACGAGCTGGCCATCGCTATCATCAACAACATGCCCGATCCGGCCTTGCGCGACACCGAGGAGCAGTTCCTCACCTTGCTCGCCGACGCCGCTCACGATCGGCGCGTACGCGTCAGCTTCTGTTCCTTGCCCGGAGTGCCGCGCGAGGAGGCGGCGCGAGCTCATATCGGCCGCCGTTACATCACGCTCGAGGAACTCTTCGATGGCCGGCAGGTCGATGGCGTCATCATCACCGGCGCCGAACCGCGCACCCCATCCCTGCGCGAGGAAGCGTACTGGCCGGAGTTGCTGGAAGTCTTCGCCTGGGCCGAACGGCATACCAGTTCGGCGATTCTCTCCTGCCTGGCCGCCCATGCCGCCGTGCTGGCGGCCGACGGGATCGAGCGCCATCGGCTCGCCGCCAAGCGCTGCGGCATCTTCGCCTGCGCACCGGTCACCGACCATCCTTTGCTGCGCGGCATTCGCGAGCCAATTCCGCTGCCGCACTCGCGCTGGAATGAACTGTGGGAGCCTGAGTTGGCCACCGCCGGCTATCGGCTGCTGACCCGCGCCGAGCACGCGGGCGTGGACTCGTTCGTCAAGCAGCGCCGCGGCAGCTTGTTCCTTCACTTGCAGGGCCATCCCGAGTACGGCGCGCCAACCCTGCTCAAGGAATACCGCCGCGACGTCCGACGCTTTCTCACCGGCGAGCGTCCCGACTATCCCGTGGTGCCGCGCGACTATTTCGACGCCGCCAGCGAAGCCATGCTGGCCCGATTCCAGGCCGAGGCCCAAGCGAATCCGCGGCCCGAGCTGCTGGCTGATTTTCCCGAGGCCGCCATCGCCGCGCCGCTGCGCGCCCGCTGGCACGCGCCAGCGCGTTGCCTTTATGCCAATTGGCTCGGTTCTCTGCGGGCGCGGCGCGCGCCGGTGGCGCGGGCAATGGCGGCGCAGGGGTGGGCGGGGCGATAAGCTTCGCAGGGCTTCGTTCTCGGCTGCTCTGGGCGGATCGGATACGTTGGTGTATTCCTCCCGCCCCTCGCAGCCTGCGGCCTCGCCCTGCTCGCGGCATTGCTTGGCGCTCCGCTGCGCTTCGCTTCCCCGCTCGGACGTGATCGCGGTGGGCCGGGCGGGCCCTCGGCGGCAGTTACGGCG
>JBOGKX010000215.1:0-9904 GCA_050746125.1 Terriglobales bacterium
ACCCTTGAGGCGCGGTAGCCAAGTGGTAAGGCAGAGGTCTGCAAAACCTTTATTCGTGAGTTCGATTCTCACCCGCGCCTCCAACCTTTCCGACAACTTGCGGCAGCCCCCGAGTCCACCGCCGAAATTCCAGCCAGCCGAGAACGAAGCCCCGCCCAACGCTCGGAGTGCCCCCGAGCGGAGAGGGATTCCGTGGTCGGCCAGCCAGGAAATTCCGCCTATCGAAAGCCCGGCCCGGCCGCAGGCGCGACCATCGGGAGCGGCGTCAACAATGATCTGCCGCGTGATGGGGCGTTTAAAGCCGCCGACCCTTGGCGGCATGGCCCGCTAACAGGTCCGCCGCGCGTTCGAACAGGTGATCGCGAAGAGCCGGAGGCAACCCGTCCCATTGGATAACGGGCATCAGGCCCCGAAGGTGAGGCGAGCTAGTTCTTGCTTGATTCGCGCCCGCTCGTCCGCATCATGGCTTGCCGCCAGTTGCTCGATCAGGTCGAGATAATGCGTCCGCTGCTTTTGTTCGGCCTCTAGGCCGCTTTCGATCAGTCGCGCCACCGTGTGGCTGATGCTGGATCGCCGCGCTCGTGCTAGGGCCTTGATCCGGCGGGCGATTTCGCCGGGCAGGGAGACAGTTTGGCGCTGGGCCGGGCGGCGAGTAGGCATAGCGTCATTATGCACCATCATGCTGCAAGGTGCATAAATGTGGCGCAAAGGACGAAAAGCCGGCGGCGCCGGCGCGCCATCGCCGGCCGGGGATTTTCAAGCACGTGGCTGCGCTCCAGGACCACGACGGCCGCGACCGCGATCACCGGGAGCGGCGTCGGGAAAACGGCGGCCCCGCCGCATGAGTTACTATGAGCCCATGGATGTCGAGCGCACCATGCAATTCATCCTCGACGCCCAGGCGCGGCAGGCGGCTTCGCTTCAGGCGCACGCTGCGTTTTTGCAAGAACACGCCGCGAATCTGCAAAAGCACGACGCGGTCATGCAAAAGCACGCCGCGACCTTGCAGGTGCATGCCGAGGCTCTGCGCAAAAACGACCAGCAGATCGCCACCATCACGGACTTGTTCGGTCGCCTGGCCAAGGCTGAGTTGCGCCTAGTTGATGACGTTCGCTCCCTGCGTCGCGACGCCGAAGCGCGCATGAACGCCCTCGACGAGCGCCTCAACATCTTGATCGATACCGCGGACAAGCTCATCCGCCGCAACGGCCGCACCCACTAATCCACGCCGCCTTAGCTCGCCTCCGCCAGCGCCCGCTCGAAGTCCGCCTCCAGGTCGCCGGCATCCTCGATGCCGATCGAAAGCCGCACCAGCCCCGGCGTCACGCCCGCCGTCGCGAACTCCTCGGCGGAAAAGCCGGAGTGCGTCGTCGTCATCGGATGGCAGGCCAGCGTCTCCACGCCGCCCAGCGATACCGCGTCCCGGCCCACCCGCAGCGAGCGCAAGAAGTCGAAGGCGGCGCGCTTGCCGCCCTTGGCCTCGAAGCTGATCATCGCCCCCGGCCCGTCACACTGCGCGCGATAGATCTTCACTTGCTCGGGATCGCTGAATAGCGTCGGGTAGTGTACCCGCTCGACCGCCGGATGCCGCGCCAGCGCGGCGGCGATCTTCTGCGCGTTCTCGCAGGCCCGCGTCATGCGCAGGTTCACCGTCGGCAAATGGCCGTCCAGGATCCAGCACTCGTCCGGCTGCAGGATGTTGCCGAGCAGGCTGCGCAGCCCCTTCATCTTGGCGATCAGCGCGCCGTCCGTGGCGATCGCCATGCCGCCGATCAGATCGCTGAAGCCGGAAAGGTACTTCGTCGCCGAATACAGGCAAAGGTCCGCGCCGCAGGGTAGCGGGTGCTGGAACGTCGGGCCGAGCAGCGTGTTGTCCACCATCAGCAGCGGCTTGGACGCGCGCTCGGCGCAGGCCAGCGCCGCGGCGTGAATGTCGGTCATCACCAGCGTCGGATTCGCCGGCGTCTCGACCAGCGCCACCGCCACGTCTTTTTCATGCGCGATGGCCCGCGTGATCGCCGCAGTGTCGCCCGCCGCCACCGGCACCCCGCGCACCCCCAGCGGATGCAAGAAGTCCTGAATGAAATGCTGCGTGCCGCCGTAGATCGGCACCGTGTACACCACCGTCTGTCCCGGTTTCGCGAAGGCCAAAAGCGCGGTCGTAATCGCCGCCATGCCGCTGTTGAAAACCAGCGCGCGCGTCGCCCCCGCCTCGAGCGGCACCACCTGGTCCTCCAGAATCTCGGCGTTCGGGTGATTCATGCGCGCATAGATCAGCTCCGGTTGCTCGCCCGGCGCCGGCTGCGCCCGCCCGCTGGTCAGGGCGAAGGCGCGCTCCGCCGCCTCCGGGCTGGAGAAAACGTAGGTCGAGCTGCGGAAGACCGCTGGCCGCGCCGAGCCCACCGACAGCCGCGGATCGAAGCCGCGCGTCAGTACCTGCGTCGTCGGCCGCAATTGGGCATGCAGGTCGCGCTCGTGGGTCTCGGTCGAATTGGGGTTGCGGGACGCCATGGGCGGAGTTTAGCACCCGCCCCGCTTTTCCGACCGTCCATGCGGTCGGTTCCCCGCTGACGCGTTAGAGCACGCGCGGCAGAAACATACCCGTGCGCCGCCGATGCTCGGCGAAGGCCGTCCCGAACTCGACCGTCAGCCAGCGCTCTTCCTTGCCCGCCTTCAACCCTTGCGCCGCGGCCACCAGCGCCAAGGCAATCAGCCCGCGCCATTGCCCCACGGCCAGCGCGGTGCCCAACATGGCCAGTTGAATGCCGCTGTAAATTGGGTGCCGGATCCTCGAATAAGGGCCGTTGCGAATCAGCTCATGCCCCTGCTTGAGCGTGACGGCGCCTGACCAGTTGCCGGCCAGGCTGTGTCGCGCCCATATAGCCAGCCCCACCCCCGCCGCCGTCAGCGCTACCGCGAGAGTCGCCACGCCGGCGCTCGCCGGCACGAAGCGGCGTCCGAACCAGCCGATGGCGCCCCAATCCGAGAGCATGAACTCGAAGACCGCCACCATGATGCCGATGCGCAACAGTGTGGCCCCGGGGTTCTCGCGCCGCCGCACGGTTTTCATGCGCCGCGCCGCGATAATCCAATACACCGCCAGCAACAGCCATAGCGTATCGATCGCTTGCTTCATGATCGGCCCCATTTCATGAACTACCGCTATCGCGGTGGTAAGGCCGCGCCGGCGGGCGCCGGCGTCGGCGCGAAGAAGCGTTCGATCTCCTCGAGCGTCCGCCCTTTCGTCTCCGGCAGCAGCAGCAGCGCCACCAGGAAGTACAAGACCGTGAAACCGGCGAAGGCAAAAAACATCGTCGCGTAGCCGTACTGTCCCACCGTGGGCAGAAAAATGGCCGCGATCAGCGTCGAAACCGCTTCGTTGAGCAGCAGCGCAATGCTCATCCCCGTCGAGCGGATGCGCGTCGGCATCAGCTCTGAAAGCGCCAGCCACACCACGATGCCCGGCCCGATGCCGTAAAAGCCCATGAAGAAGAAGAGCGTGATCGCCGTTAGCCAGCCGTTGCCGCGCCCCGGCAGCGGCGTGAGCGTGGCATGGCGGATGACCAGCGGTGCTTGCCGCGCCGGCCCCAGCGCCGCAAACGGGTCGGAGAAAAATGCCACCACGTGGTTGGCCGGCAGCGAGTCCTGGCGGCTGATGGCGACCGGCTTGGCGGCGGTTTGGTCGGAGCGCTCGACCGGAGTCGCGAACTGAAACCCGCCGTAAGCGTAAATCACCGAGAGCGAGGCCGGCCGCCCGCCGAAAGCGTTCGCCGGCCGCCCGGCCGCCGCCAGCAATCGCGCCTCCGTCTGGGCATTGAAGTTCAGCGTCAGCGACTGCTGCGGCGTGACCAGCGCCTGTACCGCGCCCTGCACGTCCAAGCCATGCCGCTCGTTCCGGTGGAATAGCAGCCCCGTCGCCACCAGCGACACCACCACCCCAGCCGTGCCCAGGGACAGCAAGAACTTGCGTCCCCGCCGGTCCACCAGCATCACCCCCACTATGGTCAGCAGAAAGTTGACGAGCGTGAAAATGATGTAGCCCCAGTGCGCCTGCAAATCCGACAGGCCGCTTTGCAGCAGGATGTCGGTGTTGTAGCCGATCAGCGAATTGATGCCGGTGGTTTGATTCAGGGAGAGGATCACGCAGGCCAGCACGAAGGGGAAGACGTACTTCCTCTTCAGCAGCGATTCCTTGGCGCGGCCGCGCTGCGCCGACTCCGCCGCCATCGCTGCCTCGATCTCCGCCATCTCCGCCGCCGCTTCCGCTTCGTTGCGCGAGCGCCGCAGCGCCGTGCGCGCCGCCTCCGTGCCCCGCCGCCGCGCCAGCCAGCGCGGCGACTCCGCCAGCAGGAAACCGCCCGCCAGGAAGAGAATCCCCGGCGGCAGCGATACCCAAAAGATGCTGCGCCAGGCCAGATCCTTGAAGGCGAAGAGCCGTTGCGCGTCCCCCAGCTTCGCGACCTCGTCCACGCGATAGCTGAAGTACATGCCCACCGCCGCCGCCGCCACGATGCCCAGCGTCAGCAACCACTGGAACATCGCCGTGCCCTTGCCGCGCGTGGCTGCCGGCAGCGACTCCGCCAGATATAGCGGCACCACCACCCCGATCAAGCCCGCGCTTACGCCTTGGCACAGCCGCCCCAAGACCAGCGGCCCGTAGCCGTGCGCCAGCGAGATCATGGGGATGCTGACTACGAAGATGGCGCCGGTCGCGATCATCAGCGCCCGCCGCCCCATCCAATCCGCTAGCCAGCCGGCGAACAGCGTTGAAATCGTGGCTCCCAGCAGC
Organism: Terriglobales bacterium; assembly: GCA_050746125.1. Classification (GTDB taxonomy): domain Bacteria; phylum Acidobacteriota; class Terriglobia; order Terriglobales; family SCQP01; genus JAJPKR01. Next base: position 4,790 of record JBOGKX010000215.1, read on the forward strand.
ACCGCCGCGACCACGATCGAGAGTTGCTCCGCGTTCAGCCCGGAAGTGGCCTGCAAGTAGGGCAAGGCGCTGGCGATGATGCCCACGTCCACGCCATAGAGCAGCCCTCCTAGGCCGGCAACGAGCAGCAGCAAACGGTTATAGCGTCGCCGCCGGGCGGCGGATTCGTCAGCAAGGGGCTGGCTCATGCGCGCAGTTCCCCCCCAACATAGCAGCCTTTCCCGTTTCGCGGTAACCCGCGCCTAGCGGCAGCCCCCGAGTCCACCGCCGAAACCCCAGCCAGCCGAGATCCGTAACTGCCGCTGAGGGCGCGCCCGGCGCACGGCTACCACGTTCGAGCGGGGCCAAGCGCAGCGCAGCGGAGCGCCAAGAAAATCCGCGAGGCGACGCTTATCGCCCCGCCCACCTCGCAACTGCCGCCAAACGGCCGCCGGGCCCACGGCGATCACGTTCGGGCGGGGCAAGCGAAGCGGAGCGGAGCGCCAATAAGTGCCGCAAGCAGGGCGAGGCCGCAGGCTGCGAACCGGGGACCCCAAGGCGCAGCAGCGCGCCTTGGGGTGGGGAGGGGCGGGAGGAATACACAAACGTATCCGATCCGCCCCGAACAGCCGAGAACGAAGCCCTGCGACGCCTATCGACCCGCCCGCCTAGCCTTCATCCCTGGGCGCGTCCGCCCTGTGTCGCCCGCCGCGCCGCTGGCTTAACCAAGCGCGGCTTGGAAGCCTCGGCCGTGGGCGGCAGCGGCTGCTGCTCGACGATGCGGTGGTGAATGACTTGATCCGTATAGCTCTGCTCGTCCACTTCGTCGCGGATTCGCCGCCAGCGCTCTTCCGGGATGGCCAGGAATACGTTCACCACGTCGGGATCGAACTGCCGGCCCGATTCGCGCACGATCTCGGCTCGCGCCACGGCAAAGGGCAGCGCGGCGCGGTAAGGACGATTCGAGGTCATGGCATCCAGGGCGTCGGCGACCGTGAAGATGCGCGCCGGCAAGGGAATCTCCTCCCCCTTCACCCCCTGCGGATAACCAAAGCCGTCGAAGCGCTCCTGGTGATTCAGCACGATTTCGGCCGCCGCCTCCAAAAACTCGATCCGCCGTACCATCTCGTAGCCCAGCCGCACATGGCTCTCCATCACCAGCTTTTCCTGGGTCGTGAGCCGGCCGTTTTTGAGCAAGATGGCGTCCGGGATGCCCAGCTTGCCAATGTCGTGCAGAAAAGCCCCGCGCAGGATGTTGCGCAGCCCCTCGCCGTCGTAGCCCATCCGCCGCGCGATCTCTTCCGAATAGCGGCTGACCCGCAGCGAGTGCCCGGCTACCTCCGTGGCGCGCATGTCCAGGGCCGCCCCCAGCGCTTGCAGCGTGGCGTCATAGGTGTTTTCCACCTGCCGCATGGCCGACTCCACCTGCTCCGTGCGCTCCGCGACCATCTGCTCGAGGTGCTGCCGGTAATTCTCGAGTTCCTGCTCCATCCGCTTCTTCTCCACCGCTCGCGCCACGCCGGCGATCACCAGCTCGAATTGAAAGGGTTTGAGCAGATAATCGGCCGCGCCCTGCTTCATGGCCTCGATGGCGACGCGCACGTCGTTTTCTCCTGTGGCGAGAATGACCGCCGTGCCGGGATGCGAGCGGCGTACTTCTTCGAGCAAGGCCAGGCCCGAGCGTCCCCCCATGCGCAAGTCACTAACCACTACGTCGCAGGGGCGCTCCCCCAGGTGCTGTAGCGCGGCCTCCGCGCTGCCCGCCTCGGTGCAGTCGTAGCCCTCCATCCGTAGGCGAATCAATAGCATGTCGCGGATTTCGGTTTCATCGTCCACGACGAGAACGCGGACGGGTTCGCGCAGGGATGTCATCGGGCCAGGGAAGCGTCGGGGAAGGGGGGGTACCGACGCGAAATTATCTATCAGCTTACCTCTAGTCTCCTTCGCCGCGCCAGTGACAATTACGGCAACCAGCGCCCTTTCCGGGCTATTTGCCGGCGTGCGCCCGCAAAAAATTCAGCAGCAAGGACTTACCGTCGCCCGTCAGCACGCTCTCGGGGTGAAATTGCACCCCCTCCACGGCCAGGCTGCGGTGACGGACGGCCATAATGACTCCATCGGCGGTTCGGGCGCTGACTTCAAGGCATTCGGGCAGGGAATCAGGTTGAATGACTAGGGAATGGTAGCGAGTCGCCGTGAAGGGTTGGGGCAGACCTTGAAACACGCTTCGTCCGTCGTGATGAATCTCGCTCGTTTTGCCGTGCATCACCCGCGCCGCGCGCACGATCTTGGCGCCAAATGCCTGTCCGATGCTCTGGTGGCCCAGGCAGACCCCTAGGATGGGAATGCGCCCCGCCAGGGCGCGCACCGCCGGCACGCTCAGTCCCGCTTCGCTTGGCGTGCAGGGCCCGGGAGAGATGATCAGCGCCCGCGGCCGCAGCCCGGCGATCTCCTCCAGGTTGGTCCGGTCGTTGCGGCGCACCATCACCTCCTCGCCCAGTTCGCCGAAGTACTGGGCCAGGTTGTAGGTGAAGGAGTCGTAATTATCGAGCAAGAAAATCATGGCCCCCTCGGCTAGAGCCCGCGTTCCGCCAGAGCGATGGCCCGCAACAACGCGCCCGCCTTGTTCCGGCACTCTTCATGTTCGCGCGCCGGCTCGGAGTCGGCCACCACGCCCGCCCCCGCCTGCACGTGCGCCATGCCGCGCCGCAACACGATCGTGCGGATGGCGATGCAGGCGTTCAGGTCGCCGCCGAAGTCCAAGTACAGCACCGAGCCGCCGTAGGCGCCGCGGCGGGTCGGTTCCAGCTCCTCGATGATCTCCATGGCCCGCACCTTCGGCGCTCCCGAAAGCGTGCCGGCCGGAAAACAAGCGCGCAGCGCCTCGAACAAGTCGCGGCCCGGCGCCAGCCGTCCGCGCACCTCGCTGACCAGATGCTGCACGTGCGAGTACTTTTCCACGTACATCAGCCGCGGCACCGCCACCGATCCGACTTCCGCGACCCGTCCCACGTCGTTCCGTCCCAAGTCCACCAGCATGACGTGCTCGGCCCGCTCCTTCTCGTCGCGCAGCAGCTCGGCTTCGAGCGCCTGGTCTTGCCGCGGCGTGCCGCCGCGCGGCCGCGTGCCGGCGATCGGGCGGTAGAGGATCTCCCGCCCCTCGATGCCCACCAGCAGCTCCGGCGACGCCCCCACCAGGTGCAAATCGTCCATCTTGAGATAGAACATGTAAGGCGAGGGATTGATCGTGCGCAGCGCCCGATAAACCTGGAACGGCGCCACCCCGGTGCGCAAATCCCAGCGCTGCGAGAGCACGATCTGAAACGCGTCCCCGGCCAGGATGTACTCCCTTGCCCGTCCCACCTTGGCCTGGTATTGGCGCGGCGTCATGTTGGCGCGCGGCGCCGTCGCTCGCCGTCGCTGCGCCCCGCCCGCCGGCAGCCGCGGCGGCCGCCGCAGTCGTGCCTCCATGGCCGCCAGGTCGCGGCGCGCCCGCCGGAACTCCGCCGCCAGCCCGCTCTCGCCCTCTCCGGTCATCACGCAGGCCACCAGCGTCATCTGCCGCCGCACGTGATCGAAGATCACCTGCCGCGAATAAAACATCAGCAGCGCCTCGTCGAGCTGCAAATCGTCTTTCGCCCGGCTCGGCAGCTTCTCGATCGAGCGCGCCAGGTCGTAGCCGAGAAAGCCGACCGCGCCGGCCACGAAGCGCTGTCCTTCGACGGGCGCGATACGCCGTCGCGCCACCTCCGCCCGCGCCGCTGCGATCAAATCGCCTTCCACGCGCCGCCATTGCCGGCCGGGCGGCCGCAGCTCTTCCGCCTGCCCGGCGCGCTGCCGCAGCAGCCGGTACGGGCTCCAGCCGATATAGGAGTAGCGGCCGACGATCTCGCCGCCGGTCACGCTCTCGAGCAAATACGAATAGCGCGCCGTCCCGCCTTGCGTCAGCTTCAAGTAGGCGGCGACCGGCGTCTCGAGATCGGCCAGCAGCGTGCGCGTCAGGGGAATGACGTTGTAGCGCGCCGCCAGGCGCCGCACCTCGGCCAGGGTGGCGGGGCGGCCCGAGGGCGCAAACGGCGTCGGCTCTGCCATGCGGGATTCTCGATTGTACCCCCAGCGTTAGCTCTCGCCTGCCGCCTCGCCCAGCGGCGCGTCGTGGCCGCGCGCGGTGACGCTTTCCACCCGCTGCACCCGTCCCCCCTCGATCCAGAGCGCGTGATCGAAGTTGTTGACCGTTGGGCAGACGTGCCGCGGCAACAACCGCAGCAACTCGCCGCGCCTCGGTCCCGCTTCGCCTTCCGCCACCGCCCAGGGCAGGTGCTCTTCGCTCGGCTTCAGCCCGCGCAGTTCGGGATGCCCCAAGGCCACGCAGTTGGGCACGCCGCAATCGGCCGATACCGCCTTGTGTCCGGCGTCGCAGGTGACGATCTGCGCGGCCGGCCGGCTCACCACGCGCGCCAGCACCAGCGCCGCCGGACGATAGCCGTAGGCCTCGGGCAGCTGTTCCAGGCTGGTGACATCGTTATAGACGACCGTGCCGGGCGAAACGCGATGCGTCCAAGCGCCGCTGCGCAAGCCCGCATGGGCCAGCGAGCAGGGAAGAGCCGGCGTGCCCGCGGTCACGATCTCGCCCACCGTCTGCCCGTCGCGCTCCAGCGCCTTCGCCAGCGCCACCAGCTCGTCGTAACCCCGCTGCGCCGCCGCCATCCGCTCCGCCGGCGCCAGCGATCCCAAGTGGCCGTCGTAATAGTGCAGGCCGCGAAACTCGCTGCCGTGCTCGCGCATGGCGGCCAGCCCCGCCTCGAGTGCCGCCAGGTCGAGCGCCGCCCCGGTGCGGTCCATCCCTGGATTCAAGTCCCAAAACAATCCCACCTCGCCGCCCCACTCCGCCACCCCCGGCGCGTCTTCGACCAGCGCCGAAACCCGCGCTCTCGGATGCCGCCGCGCAATGTCGGCGGCGCGCCGCGCATTGGCCGCGCGCATCGGAAACGCGATCAGTACGTCTTCGGCGCCGGTTTCGCAAGCGACCTTCAATTCCAGCGTGGTAGCGCATTTGAACTGCTTCACGCCTTGCGCCACCAACTCTCGCATCGTGGCCGCCAGTTTGGCGGTCTTGACGTGCGGACGCCAGCGCGC
>JBOGKX010000216.1:0-15508 GCA_050746125.1 Terriglobales bacterium
AGCGGTGTAAAGCCCGGCCGCTGTGATGGTGCCGGTGGTGGTCGCGCCGCCGGTAACGCCGTTCACCTGCCAGGTGACGGCCGTGTTGCTGGTGTTGGTGACCGTCGCCGTGAACTGCTGCGTGGCGCCGGCGTTGACGGTGGCGCTCGCCGGCGAAACGCTGACGCTGACGGCGGCGGGCACCACCGTCACCGTGGCGCTGCCGGATTTGCTCGCGTCGGCCTGCGACACCGCGGTCACCGTGACCGTGCCCGCGGGTGGCGTCGCCGGTGCGGTGTAAAGTCCGGCGGCACTGATGGTGCCGCTCGCCGCTGCTCCGCCGGTGACGCCATTCACCTGCCAGGTAACGGCCGTGTTGCTGGTGTTGCTGACCGTCGCCGTGAATTGCTGCGTGGCGCCGGCGTTGACGCTGGCCGTGGCCGGCGAAACGCTGACGCTGACGGCGGCGGCGGGCACCACCGTCACGGTGGCGCTGCCGGATTTGCTGGAGTCGGCCTGGGAAATTGCCGTTACCGTGACCGATCCCGAGGGCGCGGTTTGGGGAGCGGTGTAAAGCCCGGCCGCTGTGATGGTCCCGGTGGCGGCCGCGCCGCCGGTCACCCCGTTCACCTGCCAGGTAACGGCCGTGTTGCTGGTGTTGCTGACCGTCGCCGTGAATTGCTGCGTGGCGCCGGCGTTGACGCTGGCCGTGGCCGGCGAGACGGTGACCGAGACCGAAGTAGGCGGAGAGGCAGGCGGATGCGAGAGCGCAGAGTTGTTGCTATCGCAACCGCACCAGAAAGCTAGGGAGGCAATCAGGAGACACAGGAAGAGGCGGGCGCGACCAGGGCACATGAGTAAGACCTCGGAGCCTTCTGCTGGTCAGTCATTATAAGCAGGGCGCGAGTCACCTAGAGTCAGGGTCGCCCCCCATCCCGGCGTCCGGATTATTCCGGGGTGAGGATCGAGAACGGCGTCGTTTTTTATGCCTTGGGGCCTGGGTGCATAGCCGCCAGCAGCTGGCGGGCATCTTCGGCCAGCCTCTCCGCCAAGCCGGCCACCGTCTCCAACGCCAGGGGGGGCGCGGCGGTAGCGGCGGCGCCGAGATCAAGGGCCAGCCCGGCGACGCCGCCCGGCTGGCCGCCTTGCCCGGGTAGGGGGGCTAGAAAGGCGCGCCAGCCGCGCCCTTTCCATTCCAGATCGCATTGCCGTGCATCCCCCGCCAAAGCGCGGCGATGCGCGGCTAACAAAGGAGAGTCCTCGCGCACCGCGAAGGCCGCCCGCAGCGGCGCGCCCAGCAAATCGCCCGCCTGCAATCCCAGGGAGGCGAGCGCGGCGCCGTGCACGGAGGTGAACTGCAGCTGCCGATTGGCAGTCCACGCCACCACCGGCATGTGCTCGAGCACCAGGCGCAGGCGGGCGTCTTGCTCCCGCCATGCCTCCTCCGCCCCCCGGCGGCTCAGCGTGGCGCCCAGTTGCGTTGCGACCGTGCCGGCCACGCGCAACAGGCGGGCGTCGGCTTCCCATGGTTCACGCGCGAATAACTCGAGCACCGTCGCCAGTTCTTCGCCGGCGAAGACCGGCAAGGCTAGGCTGGCGCGCAAGCCGCACTCGCGCGCGGCTTCCTGGCGGCGAAATCCGCCTTCGGCCCAAACGTCCGCGATCCAGTTCGGCTTGCCGCTCGCCCACGCCCGGCCCGGTTCGCCCTCGCCTCGCGTCCACGACTGGTCGGCTTGCAGGTAGCGGAAGCGCTCCAACCCGGGATAGCGGGCGAAGTAGGCGGGGCTCAGTCGCAATTCGCGCTGATTCGGATTCGGCACCCAGGCCTGGCCCAGATCCCAGCCAGTGGCCTCGCAAATCTGGTAGAGGGCGATACGCAGCGCGCCGGGCGAGTCGCTGGCCCCGCCCGCGGCCAGAATCAGCCCTTGCAGCAAGCGCACCTCGTCCTCGGCGCGCTTGCGTTCCGTGATGTCTTCGGCCATCACCAGCCGCAGGGGGGAACCGGGGGGAAGTAGAATTCGCGCCCGCACCCAAATGGTGGCGCGGTGCTTCGCCAAATAGCGCTGCTCGGCGGTGAATTGCGCCAATTCGCCGCGCCGCAAGCGCTCCATCGCTTCGCGCTGGCGCTGGTAATCGGCGGGATGCAGCACGTCGGCCAGCGTCAACGCCGCCGCCTCGGCCGGGCTGTAGCCCAGCAGCGAGCACCAAGCCGGGTTGACCCGCAGCCAGCGGTCGTCCGGACCTAATTGTGCCGCCGCCAACGGAGTGGCGCTGATCCACCACTCCGGCCACTCCTCCGGCGCGGCCGGCTCCAGGGCCAGGGGGAAGCGGAGAGACGTCGCGATGGGCTCGGCGCTGGCCGCCAGGGCCGGAGCCGACTCCGCGTCCGCTTCCTCGCGCCGCTGTTCGAGCAAATCGAGAACTTCCTGCGCCAGCGCCTTCAGCGCTTGATACTGCGCCGCGCTGAACTCGCGCACTTCGCGATCGGCCACCGCCAGCGTGCCCAAGGTGAAGCCGTCGGGGCTGCGCAGCGGCAGTAAAACGAATGAGCGCAGGTGGCGCTCCGAGCACACCCAAGGATGCTCCGCGAAACGCGCATCGGTGCGGGCATCGGAAATCGCCAGCACGTCGCGCTCCTCGAGCGCCGCCGCGCTCAGCGAGAACTCGCGCGGCGCCTCCGCCGTCGGCCAGCCGAAGCGCGCCTTGCACCATTCGCGATGGTCGTCGAGGAACGCCAAGTAGGCCATGCTGGTGCCGGCGATGCGGGCGGCAAGATAGACGATGTTATCGAAGGCGGCGCTCGGCGCCGTGTCCAAAACCTGGTAGCGGGACAGGGCCGACAGGCGAGCCGACTCTTGTGGCAGGGGCAGGGAGCTCACATTCCTAAAGGGTTTGGCACGAGGCCAAAAAATAGCGCCGCTCGCATTGTTATGCAGAATTCTGCATCGCCCTGGTCGGTGGTACAGGTGCGCGTACAGGAGACCAGTTATGCCCACGCTAGCCAGCCGGGCACGGCGTACCTGTCCCTGCGTACAGGCATGTTCGCGCAGTGCCTGGTGCCCTCGCCGCCTATCGCCCCGCCCGCACCCACCAGCACATCCGAGCGCGGCCAAGCGAAGCGCAGTGGAGCGCCAAGCGATGCCCGCGTTGGCAAGCCCGGCTGCTCGACAGCGAAGCTCTGCGACGCCTATCGCCGCGCCCGCCCCTCAACTGCCGCCGAGAGCGCGCCTGTGCCCATAACAACATCCGAGCGTGGCGAGAGGCGAGCAGAGCGAGGCGGAGGGCAGGCGGGCGGCGCAGCGTACACAGACGTACGTGAGCAAGCCCGGTTGCCCGACAACGAAGCTACGCGACGCCTATCGCCACGCCTACTTCGCAACCGCCGCCGAATGGTCGCCTGGCTCACCGCCAGAACGCCGGAGCGTGGCGAGAGGCGAGCAGAGCGAGGCCGCAGGCTGGGAGGGGCGGGAGGTATACAACTACGTATCCGATCCGCCCCGAGCAGCCGAGAACGAAGCCCTGCGACGCCTATCGCCACGCCTACGTGGCGGTTTGCCAGGCTGGTGCGGGGGCTACTTCACTGACCCTAGCCGCCACCTTTTGCAGCGCCGCGCCGTAAGCGTGCATCACCTCTTCGCTCTGCGCGTAAATCGGGTGCTCGTCGTTGGTCAGGCAGAAGGAGTTCGCGAACATCTGCTGCGTCACCGGGTAATCCTTGGCGCGATAGCCGTACTCCTCGGCCCGTCCCACCGGATCGCGGTGCAGCCGCCATGGAAATCCGCGCCCGAATCCATGCAGCGAGGTGATCATGGGATGCGCCGCCAGCGGCGCCGTGCCCCATAGATCCACGTCCACGCCCTCCGCCGTCAGCGCCGCCATTACCGCGTCCCGCAGCGCCTCCCCGCGCAGCGGCGTGTCGAGTTTTTCCGGCTCCAGCGTGATCCGGTACTTGTGGTACACCGAGACGCTGCCTTCGGGTATATGCGGCGCGCGAAAGCCTTTGAGGCCCTTCAAGTATCCGTCGATGATGGCCGCGTTCCGCCGCCCCGTCTCGTTCACCTCCGCCAGGCGCCGCAATTGCGCCCGCGCGAAAGCGCAAGGCATCTCCTGCACGCGGTAGTTCCAAGCCAGCAAATGCTGGTGCCGCATCGTCGGGTCGGCCTCCGGCAGCGTCTCGCCCACCTGCTTAAGCCAATTGGCGCGGTAATAAACCTCGTCGTCGTCGGTCACCATGAAGCCGCCCTCGCCGACGGAGAAATTCTTGGTCCCGTTCACGCTAAAGCCGGCCGCGCGGCCCAGCCGTCCCGCCGCCCGCCCGCGATAGCTCGCTCCCGGCGCCTGGCAGGCGTCCTCCACCAGCAGCAACCCGTGCTTGCGGGCGATCGCCTCGATCGGCTCCCAATCCGCGCACAGGCCGTGAATGTGCACCGGCAGGATGGCGCGCGTCCGCGGCGTGATCTTGGCCTCGATCTTCGCCGGATCCAGGTTCCACGTGCGCGGCTCGATGTCCACGAATACGGGAATCGCTCCGGCGTGCAAAATCGCCGCCGCCGTCGCCAAAAACGAGTACGCCGAGGTGATCACCTCGTCGCCGGCCTCCACGCCCGCCGCCACCAGCGCCATGTGTAGCGCTGCCGTGCCGCCGTTGACGGCGAGCGCGTGCCGCGCCCCGAGAAAGGCGGCGAACTCGCGCTCCACGGCGTCTTGCTCCGGGCAGTGCAGGCCTTCGGTCGTGGTCATTGCCCACATCACCTTGCGCTCCAGCACGCCCAGAACCGCCTGCTTTTCCGCTTCCGTCACGATCGGCCAGTAGATCTTCTCTAGGCTCGCAGGTACTATCCGCGATCCCCCGTGAATTGCCAATGTGGACATTCGTCTCCTCGCTTTTTATGAGCTGCCGCTGCTAATTCCACGCGTCCCGCCGCGCGTCGATCAGCCGCCGCAGCTTGCGGCCGTCGTTCAAGGTGTGGGGGGGGTGGAACTGAAAATCGAACTCGAAAAATTGCTTCTGGTAGTAGCGCCAGCAATCGGGAAACCGCTCCTCGATGTTGCGCAAGATCTGTTCCTTTACGCGCTGTTCCGAGCCGCCGTTGACCAGTTCCAAATGGAACTCGATGCGATCGTCCCGGTCCCCCCGGCGCACGTACACCTGCCAGTCGTGCGTCACTTCCCCTACGTCGTGCAGCATGGTGTCGAACCAGTACGGGCTGATATTGCCCATCGAGCAGTTGATCAGCTCGTCGCAGCGCCCCACGATCTTGTCGATCCGCGGCATCAATTGCAGCGGGCAATCGCACGTCGCGTCCTTCGCCCAGCGCGTCAGATCCGCCGAGCGGTACCGGATCAGCGGCATGACCGTCCGATTTAAGGTCGTGTACACCAGTTCCCCGTACCCTTCGTCGTCGGCGTTGATGATCTCGCTCACCAGCGAAAGCGCGCTCACGTGATAGCCCCCCTTGCGCGGGCACTCGATGCCGTTCATGCCGAAGGCTTCCGTTTGCCCGTAGCCCAAGTGCACCTTCGCGCCCTTCCACACCGATTCCATGTATTCCCGCGTGCGCTCGCTCAGGTTTTCGCCGCCCAGAAAAATCACCTTCACCGGCCAAATGCCTCGTTTCTCCGCCACTTCCGTCACCCGCACCAGGTGCGTCGGCACGCCCATGATTGCGGTGGGGCGGTAGACCTTGATGCGCTCATAGAACTCCTCCGGCTCCACGAACGCCCCGATCACGTGAAAGGCGCCGATCGCCATGACCGAGTAATACGCCGTGAAGGGCGCGTTCCAGAACGAATAGTCGAAGCCGTCGGCCACCACGTCGTCGGACCGTAGCCCCAGGTTGTAGAGCCCCGCCGCCCCGTCCCGCCCGTAGTCGAACATCTCCTGGTACGAGAAATAGACCCGCTTGTTGATCCCCATCGACGTGCCGGTGGTCTCGAATCCGAACTCCGGCTTGGCGCACAGGAAATCCTCCACCGGTCGCTCGCGCAGGTCTTCCGGCGTGGTGAAGAAGTTGCCCAGGTCGGCGTGCGTCCGCACCCGCCGCGGGTCGATGCCGTACTCGCGGAACTTCTCGCGGTAGAACTTCGAGCGTTCCGCCACGTAGCGCACCGTGCCCGCGAATTTGGCCTGCTGCAAGCGCGCGACCAGTCCCGGCGTCAGCCTCTTCGCCACCCACAGGCGGCGCTGCGGCGTGCGCAGCAGCCACCGGTCTAGCGCGGTGAATGTTTGCTCCAACATATGCGATTCCCCTCGTTCCTTCCGTTCCCCTCAAGCCGCTTCCATGACCACGCATGCGTTCTGCCCCCCGAATCCGAACCCGTTCGAGATCGCCCGCCGAAACCGCTGCGGCGTCGCGCTCGTCACCACGTTGAGCGCGCATTCCGGATCGAATTCCTCGTAGTTGAGCGACGGCGGCAAAAATCCCCTCTCCATCGCCGTCAGCGTCAGCACCGCCTCCACCGCCGCCGCCGCCGCGATCAAATGCCCCGTCATCGCCTTGGTCGAGCTGATCGGCACCCGCTCCGCTCCCGCTCCCCAGACGGCGTGAATCCCCGCCGCCTCCGCCTTGTCGTTGAGCACCGTGCCCGTGCCGTGGGCGTTGATGTACCCGATCTCTTCCGGCGCTCGCCCCGCGTCGGCCAGCGCCGCCTCCATGGCCCGCGCCGCGCCTTGTCCCTTCGGGTGGCACTTGGTCAGGCCGAAGGCGTCGAGCGAGCTGCCGTGCCCGCTCAGCCAACCGCGCACGCGCGCTCCACGCCTCCGCGCGTGGGCTTCCGACTCCAAGATCAGCGCCGCCGCCCCTTCGCCGACTACGAAGCCCGCGCGCCGCCGGTCGAAGGGCCGGCACAGCGTCGCCGGCTCCTGGCCTTCGCGCATCGGCGCCAGCGCCGCCAGCAGTTCGTATTCCAACAAGCTCAGCGGATCGAGCTGCGCGTCCGCGCCCCCTGCCACGACCACCTCCGCCGCGCCCCGCTCGATCAGCCGCTTGCCCAGCCCCAGGGCGTCGTTGCCCGATGCGCAGGCGGTATAGCAAGCCATCCGTTCGCCCCCCGCGCCGCCGCGTTGCGCCAGCCGTGCCAGTACGTCCGCGGTGGTGTGTCCTTCGCGCCGCAAATCGCTGGCGTAGCGCAGCCGCAGCCAGGTCAGCCGCTCCTCGCCTTCCTGTCGCTTGGCTCCGTCGGCGAGCCAGTCGCGCAAGCGAGGCAGATCGAGGGTTGGTTTCCCCAGCGCCCAGCAGGCGGCTATTTCCCGCCGCGGCTCGCCATCGCAGGGCAGCCCGGAGTCCTGTAGCGCCTCTTCCAGGGCCAGTTCCGCCAGCGCCGCGATTCGTCCCGTGCCGGCCGGCAGCCCCGGGCGCTCCACTTCGCCGCCGATCGTCACCGGAAATGCTTGGGCAGGGAACTGTCGCAGCCGCCGGATGCCGCTCCGCCCCGCCTCGAGCGCCGCGCGGTTGGCCTCCAGCCCGACCCCCAGCGCGCTCACGATTCCCATGCCGGTGACGGCTACGCGTGCCTTCATCGCCCCGCCACCTCGCTCGTCGCCATGCCCAGCCGCGCTCCCGGCCCGCCGCTCGCGCTGGCCAACGCCGCCAAAAGCGGCCCGCAGTTGGGGAAGTATCGTTCCCAGCCCGCCCCCAATCCCGCCCCGTCTCCGCCGATGTCCGCCCCGACTTCCGCCCAAATCTCCGCCTCGCGCGCCTGCGCCGTCTCCAGCGACTCCAGCACGACCGCCGCCGCCGCTTCGCCCGTGGCCTCCGCCTCGACCGCCTGTTGCGGCGTATCGGAAGCCTCGCAGACCATCAGGTTCGCGCGTCCCTCGGCGATCGCCCAGTAGCCCTCGCGCAGGATTTGCGCGCCCGCCGCCGCCCCGCTGGTCAGCGTCAGGCTCGGCCCTTGCAGCCCGAATAGGATGGAAACGTGCGCCGCCGCCATGTTCGTCAGCAGCGCCAGCCGCCGGAACGGATGTAAGCCGTGCAGCGCCGCCTGCCCGAATGCCCCCCACTCCGCCGCCGTCGTCAGCGCGTGCGTCTCCACCGTCGCCACCAAGTCCGCCGTGGCCGGGTTGATCTCGCCCGCGGCCACCGCCGTGCCCGCCCGCCGCGGATCCACGCCCGCCGCCGCCAGCCCCGCCGCGTCTGCCAGCCCCGCCTCGCGCATCGCCAGCACCGCCGCCGCCGCCGTCAGTTGAAAGCCCCGATGCATCGCCCGCAGTACCTTCGCGTTGGGTACGAACTCCCGCGCCGCGAATCGCACCGCGCCCGGCGGCTCGGCCGGCGCTGGCTCGCGCAGGCGCAACACCGCCGCCACGCCCTCGCCCCATGGCAGCAGCGCCCCGCGGCCTGTCACCACGACCCGCCGTTGTGCTTCTTCGCCTGGCATCCGCCGCCCTAGCCCCGCAAGCCCCCGTCCACGCGCAGCACTTCACCGGTGATGTAGTCGGCGTCGGACGATGCCAAAAACGCCACCGCCGCCGCGATGTCCTCCGGCCGCCCGTAGCGGTTCAGCATGATGTAGGGCAATATCTTGTCGCCCGCCAGCTCCCGCACCTCACGGCTCATTTCCGTCTCGATCATGCCCGGCGCCACCGCGTTCACCGTGATGTTCTTCGGTGCGAGTTCCGCCGCCAGCGCCCGCGTCAGCGCGTTGATGCCGCCCTTCGAAGCGGCGTAATTGACTTGGCCGCGATTCGGCTTTTCCCCCGCCGCCGAGGAAATGTTGATGATCCGCCCCGCCCGCTGCCGCAGCATGAAGCGCGCCGCCGCGCGGCAGCAATAGAAGCAGCTGTCCAGGTTCGTCGCCTCCACCGTGCGCCACTCCTCGTCGTCCATCGTCAGCAGCAGGTTGTCGCGCACCACCCCGGCGTTGTTGACCAAAATGTCCAGACGCCCGAAGTGTTTCTGCGCGTTCTCCACCAGTTGCCGGGCCGGCTCCGCCGCCCCCACGTCCGCGCCCATCGCCACCGCCTCGCCGCCGCCGGCGTGGATCGCCGCCACCACTTCCTCCGCCGCCGCTTGCTGCGTGCGAAAGTTCACGCACACTCGCGCGCCTTCTTGCGCCAGGCGCAGCGCGATGGCGCGGCCGATGCCCCGGCTGGCGCCGGTGACCAGGGCCGCTTTGTCCTTGAGTCGTTGCATGTCTTGACCTTGCATGGCATTCACTGCCCCGAGCTGTCCGCTTCGAGCAGCAAGGAAGCGGTGGTGCCGGCCAGGCTGGCGGCGTTCACCAGTACCCGCCGCGCCGCCACGCTCCGCAGGCCGCCGCGTACGTAATCGAGTCCCAGCTCGGGATCGGGGTGCTCGCAGTTGAGAATGGCGGGCACGCCGCCCAGCTCCCCGGTCAGCGTTCCCAGCGCCGCCACCACCTCCAGCGGCCCCGAGCCCGCCAGCAGGTTGCCGGTCGCCGACTTCACCGCCGTGACTGGCACGTAGGCGGCGCGCGCGGTCAGTAGTTGCTTGATCGCCTCCGCCTCGGCGCGGTCCGAGTGATCGGTCGCCAGCCCGTAGGCGTAGATCGCGTCCAGCTCCCACGGATCGCGGCGCGCGTCGTTCAGGCATGCCTCCATGCCCCCCAGAAACGCCGCCGTGGATTCGCTCGGCCGCCCCGGTAATCCCGGATTGGCCATCCCGAAACCCGTGATCTCGCCGTAAATCCGTGCCCCCCGCCGTCGCGCCGATTCCCGCTCCTCGAGCACCACGAAAGCCGCCCCCTCCGCCGCCACGAAGCCGCTGCGGTCGCGATCGAAGGGACGGCTCGCCGCCGCCGCCGGTCCCTCGCCCAAATAAAGCAGCCCCGAGGGCTCGAAGCTCTCCAGCCGCTCTTCTTCCAGCAGCGACTCGTAGCCGCCCGCCACCGCCAGCTCCGCGCCGCCCTGCCGCAGGCAGCGAAATGCCTCCCCGATCGCCATCGTGCCGCCGGCGCCGCTCATGCAGAAATTGGCGTTTGGTCCTTGCGCGCCCAGCTTCAGGCTCACGAAATACAGCACGATGTTGGCCAGGCTTTTGAGCAGCCATAGCGGATTGATGGTCGCGATCCCCTCCGCTCCGAAGGCCCGCAGGTCCAAATGCCCGTTCGCTTCGTGCGCCGCCGCCGCCACCGCCGGCAGCAGCTCGTCGCGGTCGCCGGCGTGCCCGGGCGAGCCCACGAAGCAGGCGATGCGGGAAGGAACGAATCCGCTGGCTCCGACTCCGGCGTCGCGTATCGCCGCCTCCGCCGCCGCCACCCCCAGCCGCACCGGCCGCGTCATCAGCTTCAAGCTCTTGGGATCGGCGATGTAATGCCGCGCGTTGAACTCGCGCACCGCCCCGCAGAACCGCGTGCGGAAGGCCGCCAGGTCCAGATGCGCTTCCGTGCCGATGCCCGAGCGCCCGGCCGCCAGCGCCTGCCACACCTCGCTCGGCGCGCAGCCCAGCGGCGACACCACGCCCGCGCCCGTTAGGACGACTCGCCGTTCGCCGTCACGCGACATAGGCTCGCAGCACCAGCGACCCGTTCGAGCCGCCGAATCCGAAGGAGTTCGAGAGCACCGTTCGCACCGTCTGTCGCCGGCCCACGTTCGGCACGTAGTCCAGGTCGCAGACCGGATCGGGCGTGTGATAGTTGATCGTCGGCGGCAAGTAGCCGTCGCGGATGGCGAGCAGCGAGATGATGGCCTCGATCGCCCCCGCCGCGTTCACCATGTGTCCGGTCATCGATTTCGTCGAGCTCACCGGCACCGCCGGCGCCCGCTCGCCCAGGCAGCGCTTGATCGCCGCCGTTTCGCTGGCGTCGTTTTGCACCGTCGAGGTGCCGTGGGCGTTGATGTAATCCACGTCCTCCGGCTCTAGCCCCGCGTCCTCCAGCGCCGCCCGCATCGCCAGGTACGGCCCTTCGCCGTCCGGCGGCGAGTCGGTAATGCGGTAGGCGTTGATCGAGCAGCCGAAACCCGCGACCTCGCCCAGAATGCGCGCCCCCCGCCGATAGGCATGCCAGGCGTCTTCGAGCACCAGCATCGCCCCGCCCTCGGCCAGCACGAAGCCGTCGCGCGTCGCATCGAAGGGCCGCGAGGCCGTCGCCGGCTCGTCGTTGCGCTTCGAGAGCGCCCCCAGCAGGATGAAGCTCGCCACCATCGTCGGCTCCATCAAGCTCTCCGCGCCGCCCGCCAGCATTACGTCCGCTTCGCCGCGCCGAATCTTGTCGAAGGCGAAGCCCAGCGCCTGCGAGCTCGACGTGCACGCCGTCGAGATCGTCAGGATCGGCCCCAGCGCCCCCCACAGCCCCGACAAGAGGTAGGCCAGTCCGTAGGGCGAATAACGCAGATATTCGTCCGCCGGCACCGCCTCCAGTGCCTGCCGCCGCTCCGCCAGGTTCGTCGGCGCCAGCTTGCGCTGCCGCAGCTCCGGCAGCAGCCGGTCCCGCCGCCCTTCCGTCCCCAGGCTGATGCCGAAGCGGCTCGCCTCCAGTCCCTCCACCGCCTCGCCCGCCCGCTCCCCTCCCAGCCGCCCATCGAAGCCCGCGTCGGCCATGGCCTGTTGCGCCGCCGCCAGCCCCAGGCTGTTTTTCCGGTCCAGCACTTCGATCATGCCGCCCGGCAGCCGGCAGCGGTCCAGGGCGAAGCCGCGCACTTCGCCGCCGATGCGCGTCTCGAAGGTCGAGGCGTCGAAGATCGACAGGGTGTCGATCCCGCAGCGCCCCGCTTGCAGCGACTCCCACGTGTCGGCCACCGTGTGTCCGACCGGCGTGATCGCGCCCATCCCCGTCACCACGACCCGCCGTCCTTTGTTCGCCGCCTTCTTCATGGCTTGCCTCCCACCGCCGCAGGCGCCGTCAGCCGCGCGTGCAGCTCTTCGCCCAGCAAGTTGCGGTTCACCTCCTCGGCCCACTGCTCGAGCCGCGCCTGCGATGCCGCCGGAATCACTCCCGCGCCGCTGCCCGTGTCGAAGCCCAGCATCACCTCCGCGCTGGCCACCCGCTGCTCGCCGACCTTCGCCTCCGCCTTGCAGCGCCCCGCGCCGTCGGTCAGTTGCAGCAACTCGCTGCGGATCACCACCGCGTCGCCGGGCCGCACGAAGCGCCGGAAGCGGGCCTGGTTGATGCCCAGCAGCACCGGCAGCACCACGTGTTGGCTCTCCGCCCTGACGCTGTACGCCACCAGCCGCCCGGAAAGTTGCGCCATCGCCTCCACCAGCAGCACCCCCGGCACCACCGGAAAGCCCGGGAAATGGTCGGCGAAATAGTCTTCGCTCATGGTCGGGTTCTTCACCCCCACCGCGAAGCGGCCGGGCTCCAGTTGCAAAATGCGATCGATCAGCAAAAAGCGCACTTGTTTCCTCGACTTCCTGCCGGCCGGAAAAAACGCAGGGCTTTCCCACCCCCGCGCCGGCCCCGCCCCCGCGCTCGCTCTCGCCCCCGTCTCGCTGCGCTGTGGTTCGCTGCCCCGGGGCTGGCTTACCCCACGGGCGCTTGCGCCGGCGTGCTCTCCGCCAGCCGCCAGGCCACCAGCCGTGCGAACGTCTCGGCGGTGAACAGGGTGGGAATCTCGCGCGCCGTCAGGCCGGTCTTGAATCGCGCCGCATCCACTTCCGGCATCAGCAGGCGCAGCCGCTCCAGCGCCGCCTCCGTCAACACGCCGTTCTGCTGAAACTCGGCGTCGGTCAACGAGCCTTGCGTCGCCTTCTGGATGCCGCCGCGCGGAATCTTGATCCCAAACGCCGACTCCAATCGGAACAAGAGGTCCAAGAAGTCCAGCGACTCGGCATGCAAATCCGCCATCAGGCTGGCCCGCGCCGTCACTTCGCTCTCTTCGCAGCCCAGCACTTCCGCCACCGCCGACCGCACGGTCGCGAAAATTTCGTCATGCCGGGTGGCCAATACGCGGTCTGCTCCCTGGCGAATTTGCAGAACTTCCTCGGCGCTGTTCACCTGGCTCATCGTCTCGATTCCTCCCATGCCTTGATCTCGGCCTTCGCCTTGGTTGCGGGCCGTCCGGGCATTATCGCACGCTCATCAGCGATAATCCCCCGTCGGCGATGACGGTCTGGCCGTAAATCCAGTGCGCCGCGTCCGAGCACAAAAACGCCGCCACCTCGGCGACGTCTTCCGGCGTGCCGATGCGCCCCGCCGGCGAAAGTTTTTCGCATGCCTCCTTCATCTGTCCGTACGTCGCAAACAGCCGCAGCGCGTCGGTGTCGATCGGGCCCGCCGACAGCGTGTTGACGTTGATCCCTTCCCGCCCCAGCTCCACCGCCAGGTAGCGGCTCAGCGCCTCGGTCGAGGCCTTGGTCACGCCGATCGCCGCATAGCCGGGGATGTAATATTGCGAGCCTAGGCTCGATAGGCTCAGGATCTTCCCCCGCCGTCCCTTCATCAGCGGCACCGCCTTCTGCGCGCTTAGCAGCAGCGCCGTCGTGTTGCGCTCGACCGTGTGCTCCCAGGCGTCTTTCTTCTGCCGCAGCACCGGCCCGAACGTGGCCACGTCGATGGCGTTGTTCACGAAGATGTCCAGATGCCCGAACTCCACCTTCACGAAGTCGAACATCTTGCCGATCCCCTCCGGGCTGATCGCGTCGGCCTGCAAGATCTCCGCCCGCCGCCCCAGGCCGCGCAGCTCCTCGGCCAGCGCCCGCGCCGCGTCATCGCTGGTCACGTAGTTGATTACCACGTCGGCGCCGTAGCGCCCCAGCCGCAGTGCGATGGCCTTGCCGATGCCCCGCGCTCCCCCCGTCACCAATGCCACTTTGCCGTTCAGGTCGATCACGTGCCCGCTTTCCCTTGTCGATCCCTAGCTCCGAGCCGCGACCGCCACCGTCGCCAGCTCTTTCAGCGTCTTTTGCAGCCTCGCGTACTGCACCGACAAGTCGTGCTCGGGACGCCCCTGCTTCACCTGCGGACTCTTGAAGTAGAAGCCCAGCCATTCCTGCACGCCCTTCTTCCCGCCCCGTTGCGCCGCGTCGCTCAGCAGCGCCAGGTCGAGCAGCAGCGGTGCCGCCAGGATGCTGTCCCGGCACAGGAAGTTGACCTTGATCTGCATCTCGTACCCCAGCCAGCCCACGATATCGATGTTGTCCCAGCTCTCCTTGTTGTCGCCCCGCGGCGGGTAGTAGTTGATCTTCACCTGATGCGAGAGCTGCCCGTACAAGTCGGGATAGACCGCCGGCTCCAGGATGTGGTTCAGCGCCGACAGCTTCGATTCTTCCTTGCTGCGGAATGCCGCCGGATCGTCGAGCACCGCCCCGTCTTGGTTGCCGAGAATGTTCATCGAGAACCAGCCGGAAATGCCTAGCATCCGCTGTTTCAGCCCCGGCGCCAAAATCGTCTTGAGCAGTGTCTGGCCCGTTTTGAGATCCTTGCCGCACACCGGCGCGCCGTTCGCCTCCGCCAGCTCCAGCATCACCGGCAAGTCCACCGTGAGCGTCGGCGTGGCGTTCACGAATGGGCACTTCTCTTTCAGCGCCGCGTAGGCGTAGATCATGCTCGGCGCGATGGTCGGCTCGTCCTGCTTCAGCGCCGTCTCGAAAATGCGCGAGTTCTGGTGCGCCGGCCCGGACGACAAGAAGACTTCCGTCGAGCCGCACCACAGCACCACCACCCGCTCCACGCCGTGCTGCTTGCGGAAAGCGCGGATGTCCTCGCGCAGCGCCTCCGCTTGCTCGAACTTGTTGGTCTGCGGCTTCAGTCGCCGCCCTTCCGTGCGCCGCAAGTAGCGCGGGTCGTGAATGCCCGCCATCGGCGTGATCTTCCGCAGGTCGCTCTCCAGTTCGCGCAAGAGCAGCGGCTCCAGCACCGAGGCCCGCCGCGCCGAGTCGTAGGCGTCGCCCTCGGCGATGTCCCAGCCGCCGAAGCGGAGTTCGCCGAGCTTCGGCAGCCGCAGCGCTTCGCCCAGCGGCGTCCCGTCGAGCAGCGCCATTTGCGTCAGTGCCCCATAAGGCTTCGCCAGCCCTCGCTCGATCGCCGCCACGCCGGCCACCAAGGTGGTCGAGATCGCGCCCATGCCGGCCAGCAGTATTCCCAGTCGCGGGTGTTCAGTGCTCATGCCTTCCTCCTCCGACTCGGCATTTTCTTCATTGCCCGATTAATCGGCGGTTAAAACACGATTAAACGTTTTTCATGTTCCGCGGCGCGCCTCGCCGCGGCGGTTTTCGCTGCTGCCGCTTCCTTGGCGTCGTTGCGAAAAGGGAAGTCCTGAGCCGCGTGCGCGCGCAGACCTGCCCGCGGCGCAGCCCGCCAATCTGCTGATCCCTGATCCCTAGCCCTCTTCTTCTCCGCCGCTTATCGCCCCGCCCGCTTCCTAACTGCCGCCGAGGGCGCGCCCGGCCCACCGCGACAACCTTCGAGCGGGGCGAGAAGCAAGCGGGGCGAGGCCGCAGGTTGCGAACCGGGGACCCCAAGGCGCAGCAGCGCGCCTTGGGGTGGGGAGGGGCGGGAGGAATACACCAACGTATCCGATCCGCCCCGAGCAGCCGAGAACGAAGCCCTGCGAAGCTTATCGCCCCGCCCACTATATCCTGGCGGCGGTGCTGGCGTTTGCCGCGCTCGCCGCGGCGCAGACCGGCGT
>JBOGKX010000217.1:0-2618 GCA_050746125.1 Terriglobales bacterium
ACGCCGGTCTGCGCCGCGGCGAGCGCGGCAAACGCCAGCACCGCCGCCAGGATATAGTGGGCGGGGCGATAAGCTTCGCAGGGCTTCGTTCTCGGCTGCTCGGGGCGGATCGGATACGTTGGTGTATCCCTCCCGCCCCTCCCCACCCCAAGGGGCGCCGCTGCGCCTTGGGGTCCCCGGTTCGCAGCCTGCGGCCTCGCCCTGCTCGCTTCTCGCCCCATTCGTGCGTTCTCACAGTGGGCCCGGCGGCCTATTGGCGGCAGTTGCGGCGAGGGCGCGGCGATAGGCGTCGTATAGCTTCGTTGTCGGGCAGCCGGGCTTGCTCACGCGAGGCATCACTTGGCGCTCCGCTGCGCTGCGCTTCCGTGTACGCTGCGCCGCCCGGCTGCCCTCCGCCTCGCTCTACTCGCCTCTCGCCGCGCTCAAACGTCATTGAGATTGGCGGCGGCGACGCGGCGGCAGTTAAGAAGAGGGCGGGGCGATAAGCGTCGCTGGGCTTCGTTCTCGGCTGCTCGGGGCGGATCGGATACGTTCGTGTATTCCTCCCGCCCCTCGCAGCCTGCGGCCTGCGGCCCGCTCGCAACATTTATTGGCGCTTCGCTGCGCTTCGCTGCGCTTCGCTGCGCTTCGCTTCCCCGCTCGTGCGTTCTCACAGTGGGCCCGGCGGCCTTTTGGCGGCAGTTAAGAAGAGGGCGGGGCGATAAGCGGCGGAGCGCGAAAATTTCGCGGGGCCTTTTTGGGGCGCGGCTTGCTTGCGCCGTCGCTCAACCTCGGCTTCCAGATCATTGCTATGTGGACTCGCGGGCTGCCTTGAGCGGCGGGCTAGGCGGTGCGCACGGCGGCGGGGGCGGCGGCGGCGACGCGGCGGCGCTGGCGCACCCAGATGCCGATCGCCAGCGCGATCATGCCCAGGCTGGTGAGCTGGGCGTCGGTCATCAAGCCGTGGAACAACATCGCCTGCGGCTCGTAGGCGCGCAGGAAATCCACCAGAAAGCGCACCACGCCGTAGGCGACCAGGTAAAACGCCGTCAACTGGCCCTCGAAAGCGCGCCGCCGCGCCATACGCCAAAGCAGGATGAAGATCACCGCCTCGGCGGCTGATTCCATCAACTGGGTAGGGAAGAGGGCCTGGTTGAGCGGCACGCCGACGGTGTTATGGGCATAGAGGCTATGAAAGGTGATGCCGAAAAATAGCGCCGTGGGCTTGCCCCAGCAACAGCCGGCGGAAAAGCAGCCGAGCCGGCCGATGGCGTGGCCGATGGCCACGCCGGGCGCGACCGCGTCGCCCACCCCCAGCCAGCGCAGGCGGTGGCGGCGGACGTACCAGGTGAGAACCAGCAAAGCGACAATGACGCCGCCATAGAAAATTCCCGCCGATTCCCAGAAGTCGGCGCGCAAAAACGCGCCAGGATCGTGGACGTAATAGCGCCAGTCCTGGATGACCAAAAACAGCTTGGCGCCGACGATCGCGCCGATGGCC
This sequence comes from Terriglobales bacterium, assembly GCA_050746125.1. Classification (GTDB taxonomy): domain Bacteria; phylum Acidobacteriota; class Terriglobia; order Terriglobales; family SCQP01; genus JAJPKR01. Next base: position 1,481 of record JBOGKX010000217.1, read on the forward strand.
AAATAGACGGCGAGGTTGAAGATCAGGTCGGGATTGAGGCGGAAGCGCCGGGCCATGCGCTCGGCGACGAAGATGCCCACCAGAAATCCGGTGGCCACCAGCAGGCCGTAAGTGTGGAGGGTGAAGCCCCCGATCTGGAACAACACGGGAAACATGCGATTGGCTTCAGTTTAGCAGCCGCTCGGCTTTTGCCCGGCGATGGCATAGACTGGGGGAAGCGATGGCCAAGCTGCTGTACGTTCGCTGCCCGGACTGCGGCGCCCAGCTTACGGTGGACGCGGGCAACGGCGCCGTGCTCGAGCACCGGCGCCCGGGGAAGAAGGCCACGCTCGACCTGGAGCATGCGGCCGACCAGTTGCGCCGCCAGGAGGGGCAGCGCGACCGCCGCTTCGAGGAATCGGTGCAGGCAGAACGGAATCGCGACCAGCTGCTCGGCGCCAAATTCGAAGATGCCCTGCGGCGCGCCCGCGAGGATCCGGACACTCCCCTGCCGCCGCGCGACATTGACCTGGATTAGTAACCCCGATTGGCCCTTTGGCCCCCTTGCGCCACCGGGCGCGTGATGATATGCTGTGTTCTCTACTGGCTCGAGCGGGATTCCTCGTTCGCTGCCCTCGGTTGCCTCCTGAAATCTCCCCGGGTTTTCCGCTGATTAAGCGCTGAGGACGTGTTTATCGCCCGGAGAGGAGAAGGTCGGCCCTCGTCGTTGAGACTGTCAGGACCGGAAAGACCGAGGATGCGGCGTGGAGATCCAGGCTCCCCATCGCGTCGCTTAGCATCGCACCTCATCGGCTCTTGGCTCCACGAATTCCAGTTCCCACCTCATTACCCACTCTTCGTCCGCACGTTGAACTCGCATGACTATCGCTGAATTGAAAGAAAAAAACATTTCCGAACTCACCCGCATCGCCCGCACGCTCGAGCTACCCGGCGCCAGCGGCATGCGCAAGCAAGACCTGATCTTCAAGATCTTGCAGGCGCAAAGCGAAAAAGAAGGACACATTTTCGCGGAAGGCGTGCTGGAAATCCTGCCTGACGGCTATGGATTCTTGCGCTCGCCCGACTACAACTACCTGCCCGGCCCTGACGACATTTATGTCTCGCCGTCGCAGATCCGCAAGTTCGACCTGAAGACCGG
>JBOGKX010000218.1:0-2918 GCA_050746125.1 Terriglobales bacterium
CCGCCAGCCAGCGCTCGCGGCAGCGCACCACCTCGCCAACCACGATCAGCGCCGGCGAAGGCAGCGCCGCCTCGGCCACGCGCGCGGCAATGGCGGCCAGCGGCGCGACGACCACGCGCTGCGCGGCCAGCGTGCCTTGCGAGATGACCGCCGCCGGCGTCTCCGGCGGCCAGCCTTCGGCTACGAGCTCTTGCGCGATCGCGGCCAGGCGCCCCAGGCCCATGAAGACGACTTGGGTCGGGCGCGGCTCGGGGCGATTCTCGGCTTCGGCTTCGGCGCAGCGGTGCCCGGCGCGGAAGACGACCGCGGAGGCCAAGCCGCGCTGGGTCAGAGGAATTCCGGCCGCCGCCGGCACGGCTAGGCCGGCGCTGACGCCCGGCACGACTTCCCAGGCGACGCCGGCGGCGGCCAGTTGGTCGGCTTCTTCGCCGCCGCGGCCGAACAAGAACGGATCGCCGCCTTTCAGCCGCACCACGCTGCGGCCGTCCCGGGCGCGCGCGATCATGAGCGCGGCGATCTCCTCCTGCGGCAAGGCGTGATGCCGCTCGCGCTTGCCGACGTAAACGCGCTCGCAGGCCTTGGGCGCGTGTTCGAGGATGGCGGCATGCACCAGCTCGTCATAGACGACAACGCCGGCGGCGGCCAGCACGCGCCGCGCCTTCAGCGTCAGCAACTCCGGATCGCCGGGGCCGGCGCCGACCAGCCAGACCTTGCCAGGCGCGGACTTCCTCAATCCACCCCCAGCGTGACGAGTTCTTCGCGGCGCGGCAACGGGGGCAGCGGCGCGGCGGGCATCTCGCCGAGCACGGCGGCCAAGCGCGCCGGCTCGGTGCGGCGCACGAAGGCGTGGAACTCCTCGTCGTCGCCACGCTCGCGCCAGTAATAGCGCAGGAGCGCCTCGAGCCGCGCCGCCAGTTCGCTGGCGCGGACGCGGCCCAGCGTCTTGCGCGCCAAGCCGGCATCGCGCCCCAGCGCCCCGCCCAAGAACACATCGAAGCCGTCTTCGGGTCCCGCCGGCGTTTTCACCAGCACGCCTTGCAGGCCGATGTCGGCGATCCAGTGCTGACCGCAGGAATTAGGGCAGCCGTTGAGGTTGATCTTGATCGGCACGGGAAAGCCAGGCAACCGCCGCTCCAGCTCGGCCACCAGTTCGGCGGCGGACTGCTTGGTTTCCGTCACCGCCAGCTTGCAGAATTCCTTGCCGGTGCAGGTGATGACGCCGCGGCGAAACGACGAGGCGGCGACCGGCAAACCGGCGGCCGTCAGCGCGCGCGACAGCGGCTCGATATTGCGCTCGGGAACGTCGGCCACGACCAAATTCTGCATCGCGGTGGCGCGGACCGAGCCGCTGCCCCAGCGCTCGGCGGCGTCGGCGACGGCGTGCAGTTGCGCGGCGGTGATGCGGCCGCGCAGCACGCTCAGGCCGGCGTAGTAAAGCCCTGGCTGCGTCTGCGGATGCACGCCAACGTGGTCGCGGAACTCCGCCGCCGGCGGCGGGTCGGGTTCGGCGTCGGCTAGCGCGTAACCGAGGCGCCGCTCGATCTCCTCGCGGAAGCGCTCGGCCGTCCAGCGGTGCTCGAGAAACAAAAACTTCAGCCGCGCCTTGGCGCGGTTTTGCCGCAGCTCGTCGCGGCCGCGAAACAGGCTGGCCACGGCCGTCGCCACCGGCACGACTTGATCCGGCGCGACGACGACCGGCACGGCCACGGCCAGCATCGGCGTCGCCGAGAGTCCGCCGCCCACGCGCAATCCGAAGCCGATCCGCCCGCCGTGGCGATAGGCGGTGAACGCCACGTCGTTGATCTCGGGGTTGGGGCACCACTGCCGGCAGCCAGTCACACAAATCTTGAACTTGCGCGGCAGGTTGTAGTATTCGGGGCTAGTGATGAGGGCGCGCGAGACGGCCTGCGCCAGCGGCCCGGCGTCATAGGCCGCTTCCGGATCGATGCCCGCCAGCGGGCAGCCGGTGACATTGCGAGTATCGTCGCCGCAGGCGGCTTGGCTGGTCAGGCCCACCGCCCATAGCGCATGGAAGATGTCGGGCAGGTGCTCGGCCTCGAGCCAATGCAGTTGGAAGTTTTGCCGCACCGTGACGTCGGCCACGCCGCGCGCGTGCCGCTCGGTCAACCGTGCCACGGCGCGCACCTGGGCGGCGGTGAGCAGGCCGCTGGGTACGCGCACGCGCAGCATGAAATAGGGCGTGGCCGCCCCGAAGGCGCCATCCCCGTCGCCTTGCGTGTACAGGCCCCACCAGCGCAGCCGCACGGTGAGGTCGGCGGCGCCGATCGCGCCATGGCCGGCGCGGAAGGCTTGGAACAAACGAGGCAGTTCTTCCCAGGGATTCTGCTCGCCCTTGATGCGCTCGTGGCGCTGGACCTTGGTTTCGTGTGTATCAGGCATCGGAGTGCACGCAAAAATGAAAACGCCCGCCGCCGGCTGCAATTGCCTGCGGTGGGCGCCGATTTAACCTATTGACTTAAGAGCGAAGTCTTCGAGGCTCGGGATCAGCTCACACCGGCAGACCTTGGCCGCAGCAACAACAGGCCATGGTCGCGGTGCGAAGCATGAGTCATTATAGCCCAGGCTTGCGGGTAACGCGCCTCGGCGATCTCAGCGCGCCGAGCTTGCACCGCCATCGAGCTTTTGCGCCAGCCGCAAGCAGCCTTGCTCGACCGCTACCTGAGCCGGTGTAAACCCCGCAATGTCCCGTGCTTGCGCGTCCGCGCCCCGCGCCATAAGCAGCATTGCCGCCGACTGTTGGCAATGCAGGGCCGCCCAGTGCAGGGGCGTCGAGCCGCCGTCGCGAGCGCGCGCCAGCGCCGGATCACGAGCGAGCAGCGCCCGCAGCGCACCGGTGTCGCCGAGCGCGGCGGCGCTGAAGACGTCTTCTTGGGCTCCGTCGCGCAGCAGTTGCTGCG
>JBOGKX010000219.1:0-7970 GCA_050746125.1 Terriglobales bacterium
AACAGGAGCGGCGTCCAGAGTAAGGGCGGCCCCGCCGCACTGCCGCCGACGGCGCGCCCGGCCCACAGCGACTCCACTCGAGCGGGGCCAAGCGAAGCGCAGCGGAGCGCCAAGCAATGCCCGCAAGTGGGGCGAGGCCGCAGGCCAGCCGGGCCGCGCAGCGTACAGAGACGTACGTGAGCAGGCCCGCCTTGCCGAGAACGAAGCCCCGCGCCGCTGATCGCCCCGCCCACGCCGCAACTGCCGCCAAAAGGCCGCCGGGCCCAGGGCGTTCACGTTCGAGCGGGGCGAGAAGCGAGCAGCACGAGGCGCCGGGAGCGAGGTCGACTGAGCGTACCCGGATGTACGTGAAGGAGGCCGAGCGACCGGCAACGAAGTGATGCGACGCTTATCGCCCCGCTCACCACTCCCCGCTCCCTTCCGGTAACCCCCGCCCCGTCCGCATCGTAAAATCAAAGAGGCGGGCGCGCGCTCGGACGGACCCGGACTCTCACGCATGCACCTCCCTCCTCGTTGGCCGCTGCTCTGCGGCCTGGCCGCTTTGTTGTCCTTCCCTGGCTGCCGCAAGGAGCAGACCCACGCTGCCCCTCTGCCCCCGGTTCCCGTCGCGGTTGCCCGCGTGGTCACCGCCAACGTGCCCACCCGCGTCCAAGCCATCGGCCTCGCCCAGCCCTACTCCACCGTTTCCGTCCGCACTCGCGTGGATGGTGAGCTGCAAAGCGTCGGCTTCCAGCAAGGCGACTACGTGCGCAAGGGCCAAGTCCTTTTCACCATCGACCCCCGCCCTTTTGAAGCCGCCCTCTCCCAAGCCGACGCCAATCTCGCCAAGGACCTCGCCAACTACGCCGAGGCCAAGCAAGAGGCCGCCCGCTATGCCGAGCTGGCGAAGGCCGGAGTCGTGTCGCGCGAGCAAGACGACCAGATGCAAGCCGCCGCCCAGGCCCTTTCCGCCTCCGTCGCCGCCGACCGCGCCGCCGTCGAAACCGCCAAGCTCAACCTCAGCTATTGCACCATCGTCTCCCCGGTGGAGGGCCGCACCGGCAGCTTGCTCGTCCAGCCCGGCAATGTCGTGCAAACCAACAGCACCATCCTGGTGACGATCAACCAGATTCAGCCCATCTACGTCGCCTTTGCCGTCCCCGAGCAGTACCTGCCGCTCATCAAGGAATTCATGCGCCGGCGCAAGCTCCTCGTCCAGGTTCATCCCCAAAACGACGACCACCTCGACACCGGCGCGCTTACTTTCGTGGATAATGCCGTCGACCCCACCACCGGTACCATCAAACTGATGGGCACCTTCCCCAATCCCGCCCACCGCCTCTGGCCGGGCGAATACTTGAGCGCCGAAGTTACCCTCGCCGTCGCCGCCAATGCCGTCGTCGTGCCGCAAGCGGCCGTGATGACCGGCCAGGACAATCTCTACGTTTATGTCGTCACCCCGCAAGGCACCGTCGAGAATCGCACCGTGGTCGCCGGCAATAGCGTCAACGGCCTGACCGTCATCCAAAAGGGCCTGCAGCCGGGCGAGACCGTCGTGACCGACGGCCAATTGCGTCTCTTTCCCGGCGCCAAGGTCCGCATCATGTCCGGCAGCCCGAGTTCCGGGCCGGTCTCCGCCGGTGTTCCCGCTGCCGCCCCCGCCCTGACGCCAACCCAGAGCGCGGAGCCTCGCACCGCCGGACCAGCCGCGCGAGCGGGGCGAGCAGGGATGCAGGGCGATGCGCCCGCCGCGCGCCCGGCTTCCGAGCCATGAGCGCCGCTCCCTGACCCCTGACCCAAAATGAGCGTTCCCGAGCTATTTATCCGCCGCCCCATCGCCACGACGTTGGTGATGTCGGCGATTCTGCTCTTCGGGATCGTCGCCTACAAATTCCTGCCCGTCAGCGATCTGCCCAACGTCGATTTCCCGACCATCTCGGTGAATGCCGGCCTGCCCGGCGCCAGCGCGCAAACCGTCGCCGCCTCGCTCGCCACCCCGCTCGAGAAGCAGTTCGCCACCATCCCCGGCCTCGACGAGATGACCTCCGCCAGCCAGCAGGGGTCCACCTCCATCACCCTCCAGTTCACGCTGAATCGCAACATCGACGCCGCCGCTCAAGACGTGCAGTCGGCCATCGCCCAGGCCGGCGGGCAGTTGCCGCCCGGCATGCCCAATCCGCCCACCTATCGCAAAGTCAACCCCGCCGATTCGCCCATCCTCTTCCTCGGCCTCACCTCCACCACCTTGCCGCTCTCCACCGTGGATCGCTACGCCGAGGACGTCGTCGGCCAGCGCATCTCCATGGTGGATGGCGTCGCCGAGGTCAACGTCTACGGCGCCCAGAAATACGCCGTCCGCATCGAGCTCGATCCCCTCGCCATGGCCGCCCACGACGTCGGCATTGACGAGGTTGCCTCCGCCATCCAGACCGGCAACGTCAACTTGCCCACCGGCACGCTTTGGGGCGCCAACAAGGCCTATACCGTGCAGGCCGCCGGCCAGCTCGACAGCGCCGCCAAGTACCGGCCCCTCATCGTCGCCTACCGCAACGGCGCCCCCGTCCGCCTCGGCCAAATCGGCAAGGTCGTGGATAGCGTCGAAGCCGACAAGAGCGAAAGCTGGCTCAATGGACGCCCCGGCTTGCTGCTCGCCGTCCAGCGCCAGCCCGGCACCAACACCATCGACGTCGTCAACCGCATTCGCGCCCTGTTGCCCGGATTCCGCCAGGTCATCCCCCCCGCCATCTCCATGCAGGTCGAGTTCGACCGCTCCGTCACCATCCGCGAGTCGATCACCGACGTGAAAGGCACCCTGCTGTTGACCGTCTTTTTGGTCATCTTGGTGATCTTTCTCTTCCTCAAGAATCTCTCCGCCACCATCATCCCCAGCCTCGCCCTGCCGTTCTCCATCATCGGCACCTTCGCCGTCATGTATCTGCTCGGCTACAGCCTCGACAATTTGTCGCTGCTGGCCCTGACCCTCTGCGTCGGCTTCGTGGTGGATGACGCCATCGTCATGCTGGAGAACATCGTCCGCCACATGGAGCAGGGCAAGAGCGCCCTCGCCGCCGCCCTCGACGGCTCGCGCGAGATCGGCTTCACCATCATCTCGATGACGCTCTCGCTCGCCGCCATCTTCATCCCCTTCCTGTTCATGGGCGGCGTGCTCGGCAAGCTGCTGCACGAATTCGCCGTCACCATCGGCGCCGCCATCCTCGTTTCCGGCTTCGTCTCCCTCACCCTCACCCCCATGCTGTGCAGCCGCTTCCTCAAGCCGCACCCGCCTCGCGAGCGCCACGGCGCCACCTACAACGCGCTCGAAGCCGGCTTCCAGTGGATGTACCGCGTGTACGATCGCGGCCTGAGCCTGGTCCTCCGCCACCGCCTCGCAACCATGCTCGGCGCCGGCGTCATCCTCGCCGCCACCGTCTATCTCTTCCTGCTCATCCCCACCGGCTTCCTGCCCAACGAAGACAACGACGAAATCTCCGCCTCCGTGCAGGCCCAGCAGGGCATCAGTTGGGAAGCCATGAAGCGGCACCAGCTCGCGGTGATGAAAGTCTTCGACGATCTGCCCGCCTCGGAGGCCGCCATGTCCTTCGCCGGCGGCGGCCGCGGCGCCGGCAACACCGGCAACGTCTTCGACCACTTGAAGCCCCGCTCCCAGCGCAAATACAGCGTCGATCAGCTCATCGCCCAGTTGCGCCCCAAGCTAAACCAGATTCCCGGCGTGCGCGTCTTCTTGCAGAATCCGCCCCCCATCCGCATCGGCGGCCACCACACCAACGGCGAGTACCAGGTCGCCCTCGAAGGCCAGAGCACCGACGAGCTCTACCATTACGCGCCGCTGCTATCGCGCCGCTTGCAGCAGATTCCCATCCTCACCGACGTCTCGACCGACATGCAGTTGGCCAATCCCCAGGTCGATGTCCACATCGATCGCGACAAGGCCGCCACCCTCGGCGTCACCGCCGCCCAGATCGAGGACGCCCTCTACACCGCCTACGGCGAGCGCCAGATTTCGCTCATCTACGCGCCCGACGACGAGTACTACGTCATCACCGAGCTCGAGCCCCAGTACCAGCGCGATCCCAGCGCCTTGCAGGACCTCTACATCCATTCCTCGAGCGGCACGCTGGTGCCGCTCGGCGCCGTCACTTCCATCTCGCAGAGTCTCGGCCCGCTCACCGTCAATCACATCGGCCAGTTTCCCGCCGTCACGTTGTCGTTCAACCTGCGCCTCGGCGCCGCCCTCGGCGATGCCGTCAACGCCATCGAGAACGCCGCCCGCTCCGTGCTGCCGCAGACCATCTCCTTGCAGTTCCAGGGCTCGGCCCAGGTCTTCCAGGACTCCATGCGCGGCATGGGCCTCTTGCTCGCCCTCGCCGTCTTGGTCATCTATATCGTGTTGGGCATCCTCTACGAGAGCTTCATTCACCCCTTGACCATCCTGTCCGGCCTGCCCGCCGCCGGCTTTGGCGCTCTCGTCACCCTCTGGTTCTTCCACGTCGATCTCAACATCTACTCGATCGTCGGCATCATCATGCTGGTCGGCATCGTCAAGAAGAACGCCATCATGATGATCGACTTCGCCCTCGACGCCGAGCGCTCGCAAGGCCTCCCGCCCGAGCGCGCCATCTACGAAGGCGCCCTGGTCCGCTTCCGCCCCATCATGATGACCACCTTCAGCGCCTTGGTCGGCACCCTGCCCATCGCCCTCGGCTGGGGCGCCGGCGCCGAGTCGCGCCGCCCGCTCGGACTCGCCGTGGTCGGCGGCCTGCTGTTCTCGCAGTTCCTGACCCTCTTCATCACCCCGGTCGTGTACGTCTACATGGACCGCTTCCAGACCTGGCTCGGCCGCGGCCGCCGCCGCGCCCTCGCTCCCCGCGCCCTCCAGCCCGTCCCCGGCGACTAGCGTCCCCCTCTTCGGCGCTTATCTTCACGCCCTCGCTTGTCCTTGCGCGGCTCGAAACTCAACCGCAGTCGCGAACGAGTCGCCTCCGCCAGACGCTCCAGCGTGCGCAGCGACGGGCGTACGCGCCCGCTCTCCAGGCGCGCTACGACCGGCTGTGTAGTTCCCATTTGGCGGGCTAGCTCCCGCTGCGTGAGGCCCGCGCGGGTGCGCGCCTCGATCACCGCCCCCGCCAGCGCGAACTCCCCCTCCAGCGCATCGTATGCTTTCCGGTACCCCGCCTCCCTCATCCATTTTTTGTGCAGATCCGATATGCGCGCCATTTCCGTGCCTCCATTACTGAACTGATGCCGCGCGGCCCAGCACCCGCTCTATCTCGTTCCGCGGCGTCTTCTGCGTCTTCTTGACGAAAACTCGCACAATCACCACGCGCCGGCCCGGCGCCGCCACGTAAAGCGCCCGCGAGATCCCGCCGCGGCCCTCCGGCCGCATTTCCCAGAGACGGCCTTCGATATGTTTAACGTGCGGCCCGCCGACTCGCTCCAAGCCCTTTTCCTCGATGAGCCGGCTTATGCGCGCCAGCCGGGCCCGCATGTCGGCGGGCAGCGCCTCGACCTCGCCCGTATCGCGGCAACTTGGAGAGGCTCTGAGCGGAACGGGCCTCCGTTGCCGGCCGTCGAAGCCGGACCGCAGCCGCGACCAACGGGAGCGGCGTCCAGAAAATGGGCGGCCCCGCCGCACGGTTTCGTTCAGGGTCTCGACCGTCCATCCCACAACCCTAAAGATACCAAAAAAGCTATACCCATTCGTCCGTCCCCGGCGACTAGCTTCCGTCACCCGTGATCCGTGATCCGCCCCTCGTGATCCGATTTCCCGCCTACACTATGCGCATGAAACGCATCAATCTTGTGCTTGATGCGGACCTGCTGCGCGAGGCCACGCGCGTGCTCGGCGCCAAGACCCACTCCGCCGCCGTCAACGAAGCTCTGGCTGAAGTCCTGCGCCGCCGTAAGCTCCAGGACCTGCCGCGCTTCTTTGGACGCGGCCTCTGGCAGGGCGATCTGGCCGAGATGCGCCGCGACCGCCGCTCCCCGAGACCCCGGCGGCGTCCAAAGTAAGGGCGGCCCCGCCGCCTTCCGTCATCCGTCACCCGTGATCCGCGATCCGCGATCCGTCACCCGTGATCCAGCTCAAGCAACCCCGCTGGAACCCTCCGAATCCTACCCGCCGAGCCCGCCATGCAAATGCACCCGCGACTCTGGACCTGGATTGCCATCGTCGTCCTGCTCTTTATCGGCCTCACCCATCCCCCGTTCCCCAACGCCGCGGCCGCCAACTCCACCGCCGCCGGATGGCTCTCCGCCGGCCAGTTCAGCCTCGGTGTCCTCTCCGCCGGACTTTTTTCCGCCGGCGTCTTCTCCGCCGGCCTCTTCTCGATCGGAATCTTTTCCGCCGGCATCTTCTCCATCGGCATCTTCTCGGTCGGCACCTTCGTCGCCGGCGTCTTCGTCGCCCGCCGCGCCCTCACCGGCGACCGCCGCTAGCCCCGCCGCCCTCCGTCACCCGTGATCCGCCACCCGTGACCCGCGACCCGTGATCCGTCACCCGTGATCCGCGACCCGTCCCCCGCGATCCGTGATCCGCCACCCGCGCCCCGCCCGCGCCTCACCCCGTCACGTACGTCGTCACGCTCTCCCCCGCCAGCGTCGCCGCCACTACCGCCTCCGCCCCCTCCGTCCCCGCCTTCAGCGTCGGCGCCCCGCCGCCGAACGGTCCGCCCGCCCCGAACGGCCCGGCGCCACCCGCCTTCAGCGGCCGCAGCTCCTCGAAGGCTGACGTCCGATACCCTTCCACCGTCTTCGGCGCCAACCCCGCGACCGCGAACTCCGCCGCCACCGCCTCCTTGTTGTCGTTGATCGCGACGATGGCCAGCCCCTCGCCCTGCCGGTACGCCGACACGTAAACCCCCGGCGCCGGGTTCGCGCCCGCCTCCACGCGCCGCGCCCCGGGACGCACGAAGCGGCTGTACTGCCCCAGCGCGAAGAGCCGCTTATTCGGCAGCCAGCCTTGGCTCGCCGGGTCGAGCTGCACCAGCGCCTCGCGATCGTTGCGCGGCGAAACCAGCCACCAATAGAACCACCCCGACACGTTGTTCTCGGCCAGATGAAAATGCAGCAGCTTCGCCCAATAGAGCGCGTCCGCGATGCCCGCGTCGTTGCCGTTGAAGGCGCTCACCTCCGTCTGCCAGATCGGCTTGCCGAGTCCGCGCGCTACCGGAAAATCCCCGATGCGGTCCGTGAGCCGAATCTCCGGCGCCGCGTTGTCGCCGAAGTAAGCGTGCGCCGCCACGATGTCGATCGCCTCGCGCGCCTCGGCGTCCTCGAGCGCCGGCGCCACCGGCGCCTCCGTCCACGTGCTCGGCTCGCCCAGCAGGATCCGCGCCGCCGGCTTCCGCCGCCGCCACGCCGGCCCCAGCGCGCTCTTCACGAACTCGCGGTACTCCTCCCCGCTCCAGTAACACGACGCGTATTTCACCGTCACGTCCGGCTCGTTTTGCGGCGAGATGGCATGGATGTCGAGCCCGTGCCGGCTCCGGTACTGCGCCACATACTCCGCCAGATATTCCGCGTAGTCGTCGTACCGGTCGCGCCGCAGCCGCCCGCCCACGATATTGTTGTTCGTCTTCATCCACGCCGGCGGCGTCCACGCCGTGCTGACGAAGCGCGTGCAGCCGCGCTGCGCCGCCTCCCGCATCAGCCGGATCTGCCCCGCGTCGCCCTCCCAGTTCCACTGTCCGCTCGCCGGCTCGATCCCCGGCGCGCGCCGGTCGCCGGCGGGGATGATGTTGCGCACCATGCTCAGCCCCGCTCCCGTCCCGGTCGTCGCGAAGAGCGCGTCGAGCACGCGTCCGCGCTCGTCGGCGGGGAAGCGCTCGAGCAGATCGGCCATGTGAAACGCGCCCGAAGCCCCGAAGCCGGCGATCTCCTGCGCCGTCCGTCCCGCCTCGATCCGCGCCCGCGCCGCCGCCCGCGCTGGCGCCCCGTCCGCCTGCGCTTGCGCCGCCGCCCCCGCGCTGGAC